>NZ_JASCAN010000012.1:0-112312 GCF_029967775.1 Enterobacter sp. V89_11
GGTTATCTGTGAAGTGATTCACATCCGCCGTGTCGATGGAGGCGCATTATAGGGAGTTCTCTGCAGGCCGCAACCTAAAAGTTGCAAAAAGATGACTGACTGCTGTATTCCCCAGCAAAACCCCGCTTTATACCCTTTTACGCACAGACTTATCCACAATTGAGGCGGGATCTCTGTGCGATCCTACGGATTAACAGGCAAGATCAACTATACTAGCGACAAATATTCCCCCACCAGGCCACCCCATGACCACACAACAACTGACTCGTGACTGGCGCCTTCCTACAGCAGGCATCATGTTGCTGGCGATCCTCTTAGCCGGGTTTGCCCTGCATACGCACTGGAACACCTTTCTTCAGTGGTGCCTTGCCACGCAAATTACCCTGCACCGTTATCTGGTGATGTACCTGCTCCAGCTTAACAACCACCAGTACAGCGGCGGGTTATGGCTATTAACCGGCGCCTTCTTCTATGGCGTGTTGCACGCCATCGGGCCGGGGCATGGGAAATTCATTGTGACGACCTACCTCACGACAAATAAAGAAAGCGAACGGGCCGCCCGGGTCGTTCCTTTTCTTGGCAGCCTGATGCAGGGCGTCAGCGCCATTCTCTTTGTCTTTATTCTGGCGGTAGGGTTTAACCTCGCATCGGGGGATATCAGTACCAGCCGCTGGTACGTCGAGAAGATAAGCGCGGTGCTCATCGGTGCATTTGGTGTATTTGTCATTTACCAGGCGCTGAAAAGCCTGCGGCCTCGCCGGATGGCTATCTCAGCCATCATGCCCCTTCATCAGCATAATGAACACTGTGGTTGTGGTCATCACGGTGTAGGTGCAGATCTGGCGCAAGGCGACTGGAAAACCCGGTTGGGCGTCATACTGGCGATTGGTGCGCGTCCGTGCAGCGGGGCGATCATGATCCTGATGTTTTCAAATGCGCTGGGTATTGTTACCTGGGGGATGGCCGCGGTCATGACCATGTCGCTGGGAACGGCGTTGTCGATTATGGGCCTGTCACTGGCGGTACGTTATGCCCGAGAGCGGACGGTGGCCTGGTTTGGCGGCGGGGCTTCACTCAGCTGGCTGGTTCCGGTCTTTAAAATAGCCGGCGGGATAGTCCTGATCCTGTTCGCGACCGTGCTGTTCCTGACGGTACTCCCCATCAGTGCCAATGGCGATTACATCGCCGCAGGCTGCTAATAAAAGAAAACCCGCCAGCGGCGGGTTTTTTTATTACTCGTTGATTCGTGGATGCTGGTCCACCAGGCGGGAGCGTTTTTGCTGCAGCTCTTCAATCTCTGCATCAATGTCTTCAATCTTCTGCTCTACATTATCGTAGTGTTCGCGCAGGATCTCTTTCGCTTCCTGGATATCAGACGCCGCAGGCGTGGCCCCTTTAAGAGGACGATTCGCCGTCTCCTTCATGGTAATACCGGTAATCAAACCAATCACCGCGATAACCATCAGGTAATAAGCCGGCATCATCAGGTTCTGCGTACTTTCCACCAGAGAGGCGGCAAGCGTCGGGGTCAGACCGGCAATCAGCACCGAGATGTTAAAGGCAGCCGCCAGCGCACTGTACCGAATGTGTGTCGGGAACATCGCAGGCAGCGTCGAGGCCATCACCCCGATAAAGCAGTTAAGGATCACCGCCAGCATCAGCAGACCGGCAAAAATCAGACCCAGCACATTACTGTTAATCAGAATAAAGGCCGGGATTGCCAGGGCAAACAGCGCGACACTCCCCAGAATAATGAACGGTCGACGGCCAAAGCGGTCGCTCAACAGCCCCATAATCGGCTGCACAAACAGCATACCCACCATGATGGCGATAATAATCAGCACACCGTGGTCTTCTGAATAGTGCAGGTTATGCGACAGATAGCTCGGCATGTAGGTCAACAGCATGTAGTAGGTCACGTTCGTGGAGATGACCAGACCAATACAGGTCAGCAGGCTGCGCCAGTGCTTCGTCGCAATCTCTTTAAAGGAGACTTTCGGGCCATCCTGCAGCCCTTCGCGGTCGCCCTGCTCCAGCTTCTCAACGTGCTGCTGGAACGCCGGCGTTTCTTCAAGAGCATGACGCAGGTAAAGACCGATAATCCCTAACGGCAGCGCCAGGAAGAACGGAATACGCCAGCCCCAGGAGAGGAAGTTCTCTTCACCGACGACGGTAGAAATCAGCACCACTACGCCCGCCCCCAGGACAAACCCGGCAATCGAGCCGAAGTCCAGCCAGCTTCCCATAAAGCCGCGCTTACGGTCCGGGGAATACTCTGCGACAAAGATAGAGGCACCCGTATACTCACCGCCTACGGAGAAGCCCTGGGCCATCTTACAAAGCAGCAGCAGAATCGGAGCCCAAATGCCGATGCTGGCATAGGACGGTATCAGGCCGATACAGAACGTACTGATCGACATAATGACAATGGTGATAGCAAGGATCTTCTGGCGACCATATTTATCGCCAAGCATACCGAAGAACAGACCACCCAGCGGGCGAATCAGGAAGGGGACGGAGAACGTACCCAGCGCGGCAATCATCTGCAGACTGGGGTCGGCGCCGGGGAAGAACACTTTACCTAACGCATAGGCCACAAAGCCGTAAACACCAAAATCGAACCATTCCATCGCATTACCCAGCGAGGCGGCGGTGATCGCTTTGCGCAGTTTGGCATCATCAATAATGGTGACGTCGCGAAGCGTGATGGGTTTGATTTTTTTCCTTCTGAGCATAGCTATCCTCGTAGACTCGGCCCTGTCCGTTTCACAGTCCCGTATGTGATCTGTGAACCATGGGATCCGCTCCATGCGAATCGCCTTATTCAAGCGTAGCAGGTTTACTTACATTGACGTTTTACGTCGATACAACCGAACCTGTTGACGCCTGCCTGGGCAGTTAATGACCTTTTTACCCTACCAGCGTTTATATTTGTGATCAACTTCACACATATATTTATGTTACGTCAGCTGGCTGCAGTTTTTGTCAATTAGCGCAAATCTGCACGTTCTCAATCGCCATAAAAACACATCCTCACACACATCATTATTTCCCGGACAACGGAAAATGAAACCCCATTACTTCACATCAGATTTACATAAATTCTAACCCTCCGACGCGCGTTTAAAACGTTTACGTCAATATGTGATGCAGATAACTAAAACACTGTTTTATTTTCATTGAATCATCATTCCAATGATCGCATGATAATTCCGAATACCACGTTCCCGGTGCTGTGGCACCGCGTTTACCAGGATCGCTTTTTTAGTTTTATTGCATGGGTAATGACACCATCGAACCCAAAGACATTCAATTCATTGAATTTATTGATTTATTTTTTAGTTTTTGCCGCCCGCCATGCGGGATACGATTTGAGGGTTATCTATGAAGATTAAAGCCACGATTGAACGCATACCGGGCGGTATGATGCTGGTTCCGCTTGTACTGGGCGCTATCCTGAATACCCTGGCTCCTGAAACCGGCGCTTATTTTGGCGGGTTCACAAAAGGGATGATTACGGGCACCGTTCCCATTCTGGCCGTCTGGTTCTTTTGTATCGGCGCCTCAATTAATTTACGGGCAACAGGCACCGTATTACGGAAATCCGGCACGCTGGTGATTACGAAAATTGCCGTGGCCTGGGTAGTGGCAATGATCTGTGCGATGTTCATTCCGGAGAATGGAATTCAGACCGGATTCTTCGCCGGATTATCGGTTCTGGCAATTGTCTCTGCGATGGATATGACCAACGGCGGTTTGTATGCCAGCCTGATGAACCAGTACGGCACCAAAGAAGAGTCAGGTGCATTTGTCCTGATGTCTCTGGAGTCCGGTCCGCTGATGACCATGCTGATTCTGGGCTCTGCTGGCCTGGCGTCCTTTGAACCCCACCACTTTATCGGCGCGATCCTGCCCTTCCTGATCGGTTTTGCTCTGGGTAACCTGGATCACGATCTGCGTGATTTCTTCAGCAAAGCCACGCCGGTGCTGATCCCGTTCTTCGGTTTTGCGCTGGGTAACACCATCAACCTGAATGTCATCCTCGATACGGGTCTGCTGGGTATCGTGCTGGGCGTGGCGGTTATCATCATCACCGGTATTCCGCTGATTATTGCCGACCGGGTCATTGGGGGAGGAAACGGAACGGCGGGGATAGCCGCCTCTTCAGCCGCAGGTGCAGCCGTGGCCAACCCGGTAATCATTGCGCAGATTAACCCGGCTTTTGAACCGGTGGCCGCGTCCGCGACGGCACTGGTTGCAGCCAGCGTGATTGTGACCGCGATTCTGGTTCCCATCATCACCGCTCTGTACGCAAAACGCGTCGGACATGTTGCTGAGGTTCAGACAGAGCCTAAGCCTGTTGAAACACACCACTAACCGGTGCTCCCCCTCCCGGTGAGAGGGGGATTTCAGCCACCAAAAATCTCTTCCACCATCCCATCCACAAGCCGTTTTGCCGAGCACAGCCTCGGCATACCCAGCGCGACAGTGTGCCAGCTTTGCGTCACCGACCAGCTCACCGGATGGTTATCCGCCTGACACCAGTCGCCCAGCCAGCCGAGCATGTCTTTATGATCTATCAATCCCGGCGACGCGGGCGTTGTCAGCCACTGATGGTAGAAATGGCGGGTGGAAGGAGAAGCGTTGATGCCCTGCGCAAGATAGTTTGCCGCCATACTGCGTAAGTTATCCTTGAGCATCGCCGCCACGTCTTCATTCGCCAGGCGACAGGCATCACCAAATGCGCCCCAGCGCAGCTCTTCCAGGACGACGTAGCAACGCCCGGCCAGCGACCAGCCATCGTAGTGACCGGCTCGCCAGCGGGTAAAAATTTGTTCACTGTGCTCACCCGCCTGCACCGTCAGCCCTCGCTGGGAGAGCGCCTTCTCTTTATAGGCGGCTCGTTGCGTAAAATGAGCGGAAAGCTCAGCGTACTGCTGAATCAGGCCGGGCGACTGCTGGGCCCGCGGGTTAGTCTGCTGACGCAGCGCAATCAATTTGTCTGCCATCAGCGTCAGCGCAAGGTGCCCGGGGTCAAGCATACCGGCCAGCTTTTCCGCCAGCCCCAGGCGCAGCGCCGCATTTTCATTAAGCATACCCGCCATCGCCCAGGGCCGTAGCCGGGTATGCGTCATGATCTCCTGGGTCAAACGCTCACGAAACTGCAGCTGTTGTGGTCCCGGGTGGGGATGACGCGCCGCGTCTACCCCCTGAACCAGATCGACCATAAATTTTGGATGAATACACTCCAGCGTTCGCCCGGGGCCGTCCAGTAGTTGTGTTGTCATGGTTGTTCTGCCGCGAATAGGGTTTGAATATCATCGCGTAACAGTCGGGTATCTTCCTGTATCCACGTCGCAGTCGTGATACTTTGCTTTAACAGCTGGCTGAGCGCTCGGGTCGAATGCTCATTTTGCTGACGTACTGCGAGGCTATCACGCAAACTTTCCTGTAACCCGGTCAGGCATAACGAAAATTCCGCAAAGAACGTTGCCATCCCCGCCGTAACAGAGACATCGACCTGGGCGGTCAAAGCTTTACGGATTTGTTCACAGAACTGATCGATATGCTGCTTGAATTTTTCATGCAGCTGTTCAATGTCAATGACATAGCGTGTGCGTGCAACAACATAATCTTCCCAGCCCCAGCCCGGGTTATTCAGCCAGCGAGAGACGGTTTCACGCATGCTCGCCGCGCCCGCTGGCTGGCCTGCCGGGCGGTGGTCCTGCGCAATGGCATCGTTAAACAGCGCCCGGGTGTTGAAGTTAAGTTGATGCGCCTGAAACGCCGGGAAGCTTATCCGCGCGCGAAAACCCGCATGGCTGAGTTGTTCTTTAATACGCGTTTCGATTGGCCGCATGGCTTCATTCAGCGAGCGCGCCAGCGTCGACTCCAGTTGATCGAAGCGTAACGCCAGCTCCCGGCCGATCTTCGTCTGCGCATCCAGCATGATCAGCTCGCAGGAGGAGCGGATTTTACTCAGCGCAATTTGCGCCTGTCCTTCATCATCCAGTACCAGCTGTTTCAGCGCCTGCGGCTCGTCACGGCGAAGATCCCGCGGTTCGATGCCCGCCAGGTCGAGAACAGAGCGGGCGCTAAACACATGGCTAATTGCCTGCTGGAGTGAAGTATTCTGCGACATCATAAAGTCAGCGGTGGCGTTAAGCGCCTGCTCCACTTCATGCTTCACTTCGTCGCTCACCACGCGCTGACGCGTATGCAGCAGGGCCATGTCCTCTTCCAGGCGCGCAATATTCAATTCCAGCGCCTCAAAAGCGACCGTCAGCCCCTGGTAGCGGAAGTCCAGGTACTCCCGGGCATTTTGGGCGTAGTTAAGCAGCTTATGCGACGCCGAACGCAGAGCGAAGAGCGATGCATTGGCATAGGCGGCATAAATAAGCTTGCGGATCGGCTGTTCAAATAACGAATCTTCCCACAGCAAATCGGCAGCATGACGAATATGGTCGATGTCGTCCAAATCCTCCGTACGCCAGCGGCGTCCCAGCGCGGCTTCGGCAAAATCCTGAACCCAGCGCTGCTCCTTGTGATCCGGTAGCTGACCGTGGGTAGTCATCTCATAACGGGCGCGGTTCGCCAGATACGCCCACATCGACGAAACGGGATAAATTTGCCCCGGCGAAATATTCCCTTTCATTAGGGTGCCCGAGATCATCGCTTTAACCTGTTCTTCATCGTCGCTGTTACGATCTTTCTGATCGAATTTATTGACCAGCGCATACAGCGGCACCGATTTACCGGCGACTGAAATGGCCTGCCGGACCTCTTGATCGGAAATCGATTTGAGCTGGGTGTAATCCATCACCGCCAGCACCGCCGACGCGCGGGATAACTGCTCGCTCAGCATTTTTTGCAAATGCGGTTGCCCGGCCTCATTCGGCCCGGGGGTATCAAGCAGCGTCAGTTGCCCAAGGTGGGCATCCAGACCCGCGAGATGCACGAACTCCACTTCAATCACCGGAATGTGTTCGATGGCCGCATATTCAGAGAACGGAAACTCGACGCCCAACGCCTGTGAGAGCCTCACCAGATCGTTAAGGCTTTTCAGACAATGAAATATCGGCTGCGCACCAAGGTGATGCTTCTCGAAAGCCTCACCTTTTTCAATTCTTTCCAGCAGCGTAATCATGTCCTTATCAATTTCCAGACGCTGCGCCAGCTTCCCGCGATCGTAATCGCAGAGCTTTTTCTGTAACAGGAGGATTAATTCATCGATAGGAGAGACGTGAGCAAAATGGAGCACCGGCTCTTTCTGACCCGGCGTATGACGGATCAATGTCGGAAGCGCCGTCATCGGTCGGTTGCGGTTCGGCAACACTTCGGTTCCGACAATGGCATTAATGGTGGTCGATTTCCCCGCTTTCATGGTGCCCACAATTGCCAGCACCATTTCCAGACGGGTTATTTTCCGTAATTCATTATTCAGCATAGCCTGCTGGGCTTCGACACCCCGCGCACTAAAATGCAAAGGTAAGACGTTGTTCTTTTCACCCGTAATGGCTGCGGCGGTGCTTTCTAGCTTCGCCGTCGGCATTGATTTCAAAGTATCAAGATTTTGCAGGGCGAGCTGTAACAAACGCTCTGCTTCCTGGCTTAATTCAAAAATGGTCTGTGTGTGCATGATAAAAGCCTTTCCTTAACGCAAATTTATTACTTTTATTAAGCCACTGGTTTTAATTATGTTGTTCAGGCTTATATGATCACGTGTGGAAAACATGTTCACCGAAATATAACTGATTGAAGATAATCAGAAATAAATCGCTATCCTTGCATGGCGTGTAAAGCTTCCCCTCTGGCATGACAGCCAAAAGATAAAAGCCTGGCCCATTTTTAAGAAACTTCAGGATATATCATCATTATTTACCCACCTAAAAAGAGAGGTAATGCGTCACCGCCATAAGATATGGATGACGGGGAAGTCAGGAGATAAATAACAATGTGTCGCTTCACCTTATCCGAAATGGAGGTGCGTAGCAATTTGCTGCAATAAAATATTCGATATATTTACTGCCATTTCTTTCCACCGTGTTAATGCCGTAAGCATCGCTTAACTGACTGACAGGAAATGTCACTGGCGACACGCTTTTTGCTTTTTTTTTAAATAGAATATCACCGACAACGGTGTGGATTTGCGTTATACTTGCCCCCTTTTTCGGCACCCAGCCGTCATTTTGCTGGCACTTTCCAGCGTGTTACGCACTTTTTGAGGATACCCTAATGCAACTCCCACACTGCCCGAAATGCAATTCTGAATACACCTATGAAGATAATGGCATGTTCATCTGCCCGGAATGCGCTCACGAATGGAATGACGCCGAGCCGTCGCACGATACTGATACGCTTGTTGTAAAAGATGCGAACGGTAATCTGCTGGCTGATGGCGACAGCGTCACCGTGATTAAAGATTTGAAGGTTAAAGGCAGCTCTTCCATGCTGAAGATCGGCACTAAAGTGAAGAATATCCGTCTGGTAGAAGGCGACCATAATATTGACTGCAAAATTGACGGCTTTGGCCCGATGAAACTGAAATCAGAGTTTGTGAAAAAGAACTGATTTACCCGCCCGGTGGCGCTTCGCTTACCGGGCTGGCGAGAACTACACTTAACGGGCTCTTCTTACGTGAGGTATAGATTATGCCGTTAAGTCCCTACATCTCTTTCGCCGGTAACTGTGCCGAGGCCTCCGCCTTTTATCAGCACGCCGTCGGCGCAGAGCTCCTCTATAAAATCACCTTCGGTGAAATGCCAAAAGGCGACAGCAGCGAAGAAGGCTGTCCGTCTGGCATGCAGTTTCCGGATTCGGCGATCGCCCACTCGAATGTTCGCATTGCGGGCAGCGATATCATGATGAGTGATGGGCAGCCGCCCGGCAGCAAAGCGCAGTATGCCGGGTTCACGCTGGTGCTGGACACCCAGGACGTGGCAGAAGGCAAACGCTGGTTCGACAATCTGGCCGCGGAAGGCCATATCGAAATGGCCTGGCAGGAGACCTTCTGGGCGCACGGTTTCGGTAAAGTCACCGACAAATACGGCGTGCCGTGGATGATTAACGTCGTTAAGCAACAGCAGTGATCTTCTGGCGGTGGGCAGTCTGCCCCCGCCTGTCATCAAACTCCCCTCAACTCTTCAAACTCCCGCAACCGAGACTTAACCCAAATGTCATATTGATGCGCCAGCATGAGGCCACATTTATTGTGAGGCCCAGCATATGCAAACTGTTATCCGCGTCGAGAAACTGAGCAAGACCTTTCATCACAACAAGGCCCTGCATGCCGTTGATCTGACCGTCCAGCAGGGCGAAATGGTGGCGCTCCTGGGGCCATCCGGCTCTGGTAAATCCACCCTTATGCGTCATTTAAGCGGCCTTATCACCTGTGATAAGACCTCAGAAAGCCACGTCGAGCTGCTGGGCAACACCGTGCAGCGTGCAGGACGCCTGGCGCGGGATATCCGCAAAAGCCGCGCCCAGACGGGCTATATCTTCCAGCAGTTCAACCTGGTCAATCGCCTGACGGTACTGGAGAACGTGCTGATTGGCGCGCTCGGCAGCACCCCGTTCTGGCGTACCTGTCTGCGCTGGTTCTCCCCCTCTCAAAAGCAGGAAGCGTTGCAGGCGCTGACCCGCGTCGGAATGGCGCATTTCGCCCACCAGCGCGTCTCCACCCTGTCCGGTGGACAGCAGCAGCGCGTGGCGATCGCCCGTGCCCTGATGCAAAAAGCGCAAATCATTCTTGCCGATGAACCCATCGCCTCGCTGGATCCGGAATCGGCTCGCATCGTGATGGAAACCCTGCGCGACATCAACCTAAACGACGGCATCACCGTAGTGGTGACGCTGCACCAGGTGGATTACGCCCTGCGCTATTGCGAGCGCATCGTCGCGTTGCGTCAGGGGCATGTGTTCTTTGATGGCCCAAGCCATCAGTTTGATAACGACCGTTTCGACCATCTCTACCGCAGCATTAACCGCGTCGAAGAGAACGCGCAGGCTGCTTAATTAAAACCGATCCGAGGAAAGTACATGAGCTACAAAGCCGTTGCCGCGCTGGCGTTTACCAGCATGTTCAGCATAAGCACTCTGTTAAGCCCTGCGTACGCCCAGGAGCAGGAAAAAGCGCTGAACTTTGGCATTATTTCGACGGAATCACAGCAGAACCTGAAACCTCAGTGGGAACCGTTCCTGAAAGATATGGAAACCAAACTGGGGATCAAAGTGAACGCCTTCTTCGCCCCGGACTATGCGGGCATCATCCAGGGGATGCGCTTTAACAAAGTCGACATCGCCTGGTACGGTAACCTCTCCGCCATGGAAGCGGTGGATCGCGCGAACGGCCAGGTCTTTGCCCAGACCGTTGCCGCGGATGGCTCTCCGGGTTACTGGAGCGTGCTGATCGTCAATAAAGACAGCCCCATTAACAACCTGAACGACATGCTCGCCAAACGTAAAGAGCTGACGTTTGGTAACGGCGATCCCAACTCCACCTCTGGTTTCCTGGTGCCGGGCTATTACGTCTTTGCTAAAAACAACGCCTCTGCCAGCGAGTTTAAGCGCACCGTGAACGCCAGCCATGAAACCAACGCGCTGGCCGTGGCCAATAAGCAGGTGGATGTCGCCACGAACAACACCGAGAACCTCGACAAGCTGAAAACCTCGGCACCGGACAAGCTGAAAGCGCTGAAGGTTATCTGGAAATCCCCTCTGATCCCGGGCGACCCCATTGTCTGGCGCAAAAACCTGTCTGAGACCACCAAAGACAAGGTGTACGACTTCTTTATGAATTACGGCAAAACGCCGGAAGAAAAAACGGTTCTGGAACGCCTGGGCTGGGCACCTTTCCGCCCGTCAAGCGACCTGCAGCTGGTCCCGATTCGCCAGCTGGCGCTGTTTAAAGAGATGCAGGGCGTGAAGGACAACAAGGGCCTGAAGGAGGAGGAGAAGAGCAGCAAAGTGGCTGCGATTCAGGCTCAGCTCGAAGACCTTGAACGCCTGACCGCGGCGCTCGGCGCCATGAGTAGCGTGAATAAAGCGGTGCAATAACGCTTACCGCCCTCTCCCGGTGGGAGAGGGCATTCAGACCAAAGGGGCATACATGCAAACCATCACCCTCCCACCGCCGAAACGCAGCTGGTTCTCGCTTTTTAGCTGGGCCATTTTGCTTGCGGTGCTCGTTATCTCCTGGCAGGGCGCGGAAATGGATCCGCTGCTGCTGTTTAAAGATGCCGGCAATATGGCCACTTTTGCCGCCGACTTCTTCCCGCCTGATTTCAGCCAGTGGCAGGATTACCTCAGCGAAATGGCGGTCACTCTGCAAATCGCCGTCTGGGGCACCGCCCTGGCCGTCATCCTTTCTGTTCCGTTCGGCCTGATGAGCGCCGAGAACATCGTACCGTGGTGGATTTACCAGCCGATGCGTCGCCTGATGGACGCCTGCCGCGCCATTAACGAAATGGTCTTTGCCATGCTGTTCGTGGTGGCCGTCGGCCTGGGTCCGTTCGCCGGGGTGATGGCGCTGTTTATTCATACCACCGGCGTGCTCTCCAAGCTGCTCTCCGAGGCGGTGGAAGCTATCGAGCCGGGCCCGGTCGAAGGGATTCGCGCAACGGGCGCCAACAAAATTGAAGAGATTCTCTTCGGCGTACTGCCCCAGGTGATGCCGCTGCTGATCTCCTACTCCCTGTACCGTTTCGAATCCAACGTTCGTTCCGCCACCGTCGTCGGCATGGTGGGCGCAGGCGGTATTGGCGTCACGCTGTGGGAAGCGATTCGCGGGTTCCAGTTCCAGCAAACCTGCGCCCTGATGGTGCTCATTATCATCACCGTCAGCCTGCTGGATTTTATGTCTCAACGTTTGCGTAAGCACTTCATCTGAGAAGCGAGGCTTTGATTTGTATGCACTTATCCAGACATCCGACCAGTTACCCCACCCGCTGGCAAGAGATAGCGGCAAAGCTCGAGGTGGAACTTCGCACCCACTACCGCTGCGGAGACTACCTGCCTGCCGAGCAGCAGCTTGCCGACCGCTATGAAGTGAACCGACACACGCTGCGCCGCGCCATTGATCAGCTGGTCGAGCGCGGCTGGGTGCAGCGCCGTCAGGGCGTCGGCGTGCTGGTGTTGATGCGTCCGTTTGACTATCCGCTCAATGCGCAGGCGCGTTTTAGCCAGAACCTGCTGGATCAGGGCAGCCACCCGACCAGCGAAAAACTGCTGTCGGTGCTGCGCCCGGCCTCAAGCCACGTCGCGGACGCGCTGGGCATTCAGGAGGGCGACAATGTCATCCACCTGCGTACCCTGCGTCGGGTCAACGGCGTGGCGGTGTGCCAGATAGACCACTACTTCGCCGACCTGGCGCTGTGGCCGGTGCTGCAAAATTTCTCCAGCGGCTCGCTGCATGATTTTCTTCAGGATGCCACGGGCATCGCGCTTAAACGTACCCAGACGCGCATCAGCGCCCGCCGCGCGCAGGCCAAAGAGAGCAACGTGCTGGAGATCCCCAACATGGCTCCGCTGCTCTGCGTTCGCACCCTCAACCACCGTGACGGCGAAATAGACGCGACGGAATACTCCGTCAGCCTGACCCGCGCCGACATGATCGAATTCACCATGGAGCACTGAATGCATTTCGATACCTCCACCCGCCAGCGCTGGATGGGCGTCCTGGCGCACAGCCAGCCCGCAGCGCTTTCGGACCGCATGCAGGCGCTGAATCTGACGCCGGAATATGACCTCATCCGCGCGCCGGAAATCGGTCTGGTGCAGATCCAGGCGCGTATGGGCGGTACCGGTGAGCGCTTCTTCGCCGGCGATGCCACCCTCACCCGCGCAGTGATCCGCCTGAACAGCGGCACGCTGGGCTACAGCTACGTGCTCGGGCGCGACAAACCACACGCCGAACGCTGCGCGGTGATTGACGCCCTGTTACAGGAACAACCTCATTTCCAGACCCTGATGGAAACCCTTATTGCCCCGCTGGAAGCCGACCGTGCTGCACTGATTGCCGCCCGCCAGGCCCAGATAAACACCAGCCGGGTCGACTTCTTTACGCTCGTTCGCGGAGATAACGCATGACGCTTCAACCCGCTTTTACCCTGGCCGTCCAGGATGCCCAACAAAGTTTTCGTCGCCTGCTGAAAGCCATGAGCGAGCCGGGCGTCATCGTCTCGCTGCATCAGCTCTCTCAGGGCTGGCTGCCGCTGAATCTGGCGACCACCAGCGTTCTGCTGACGCTCGCCGACAACGACACCCCGGTGTGGCTCTCTGGCGCGTTATCGAATGATATCGCCAGCCAGAACCTGCGCTTTCACACCAACGCCCCGCTGGTTGAACAACCCCGGCAGGCGGTGTTTGCCGTGGCCGACGAGCAAATCAGCCACGAGCAGCTTAATGCCCTGAGCGAAGGAAGCGCGGTGGCACCGGAGACCAGCGCCACGCTGATTTTGCAGGTATCAAGCCTGAGCGGTGGCCGCATGCTGCGCCTCACGGGGGCGGGTATTGCCGAAGAGCGCATGGTCGCGCCACAGCTGCCGGAGTGCATCATTCATGAACTGACTGAACGCCCGCACCCGTTCCCACTCGGTATTGACCTGATCCTCACCTGCGGAGAACGCCTGCTGGCCATCCCTCGTACCACTCATGTGGAGGTGTGCTGATGTACGTTGCCGTCAAAGGGGGCGAGAAGGCTATCGCCGCCGCCCATGCCTTGCAGGCGCACAGACGACGGGGTGATGACGCGCTTCCCGAGCTCAGCGTCACCCAGATTGAGCAACAGCTCAATCTGGCCGTCGACCGGGTAATGACTGAAGGCGGCGTCGCTGATCGCGAACTGGCGGCGCTGGCGCTGAAACAGGCCAGCGGCGACAACGTCGAAGCCATCTTCCTGCTGCGTGCTTATCGCACCACGCTGGCGAAACTGGCGGTGAGCGAACCGATCAATACGGCAGAAATGCGTCTGGAACGTCGTATTTCGGCGGTCTATAAAGACATCCCCGGTGGTCAACTGCTTGGGCCCACCTATGACTACACCCACCGTCTGCTGGATTTCACCCTGCTGGCGAACGGCGAAACGCCCCAGCTGAGCACCTCGGATGCAGAGCAGGTTCCCTCCCCACACGTTTTTAGCCTGCTGGCGAAACAGGGTCTGGCGAAGGCCGAAGACGATACCGGCGCGCAACCTGACGATATCACCCGCACGCCGCCGGTTTACCCCTGTTCACGCTCGTCGCGCCTGCAGCAGCTGATGCGCGGCGACGAGGGGTATTTACTGGCGCTGGCCTACTCCACCCAGCGTGGCTACGGCCGCAACCATCCGTTCGCGGCGGAAATTCGTAGCGGCTACCTTAACGTCGAGATCGTGCCCGAAGAGCTGGGTTTTGCGGTGAACGTCGGCGAACTGCTCATGACCGAATGCGAAATGGTGAATGGATTTGTCGCCCCCGAGAACGAGTCCCCACATTTTACCCGCGGTTACGGGCTGGTGTTCGGCATGAGTGAGCGCAAGGCGATGGCGATGGCGCTGGTCGACCGTGCCCTGCTGGCACCGGACTACGGTGAAGCGGTCTCCGGCCCGGCGCAGGACGAAGAGTTCGTGCTGGCCCATGCGGATAACGTCGAGGCCGCGGGCTTCGTTTCCCACCTCAAGCTGCCGCACTACGTCGATTTCCAGGCCGAACTGGAACTGCTGAAACGCCTGCAACGGGAGCGCGCACATGACTAACTTAAGCGGCTACAACTTTGCTTATCTGGATGAACAAACTAAACGCATGATCCGCCGCGCCATTTTGAAAGCGGTGGCTATCCCCGGTTATCAGGTGCCGTTCGGCGGCCGCGAAATGCCCATGCCATACGGCTGGGGTACCGGCGGCATTCAGCTGACCGCCAGCGTCATTGGCGAGTCGGACGTGCTGAAGGTCATCGACCAGGGGGCTGATGACACCACCAACGCCGTGTCGATTCGCCAGTTCTTTCAACGGGTGACGGGCGTCAATACCACCGAAAAAACCGAAGATGCGACGCTGATCCAGACCCGTCACCGCATTCCGGAAACGCCGCTGACGGAAGATCAGATTTTGATTTTTCAGGTGCCTATTCCGGAGCCCCTGCGCTTTATCGAGCCGCGTGAAACGGAAACCCGCACCATGCACGCCCTGGAAGAGTACGGCGTCATGCAGGTGAAGTTGTATGAGGATATCGCCCGCTTCGGCCATATCGCCACAACCTACGCCTATCCGGTCAAGGTCAATGGACGCTACGTGATGGACCCGTCCCCCATCCCCAAATTCGACAACCCGAAGATGGACATGATGCCTGCCCTGCAGCTGTTTGGTGCCGGGCGTGAAAAACGCATCTACGCCGTACCGCCTTACACCCGCGTGGAGAGTCTCGATTTCGACGACCACCCGTTTACGGTGCAGGAGTGGGACGAGCCGTGCGCCATTTGCGGCTCAAAACACAGCTATCTGGACGAAGTGGTGCTGGATGACACGGGCAAACGGATGTTTGTCTGCTCCGACACCGACTTCTGCCGCCAACAGAGCGAGGCGAAAAGCCAATGAAACCGCTGCTTTCGGTTAATAACCTGACCCACCTTTACGCGCCGGGCAAAGGCTTCAGCGACGTCTCGTTTGAGCTGTGGCCGGGCGAGGTGCTGGGCATTGTCGGCGAGTCCGGCTCGGGCAAAACCACCCTGCTGAAATCTATCTCTGCACGACTGACGCCGCAAAAGGGCGACATTTTATATGAGGGCCGGTCGCTGTACGGCATGAGCGAGGCCGAACGCCGTCGCCTGCTGCGCACCGAATGGGGCGTGGTGCATCAACATCCCATGGACGGCCTGCGCCGGCAGGTCTCGGCCGGAGGCAATATCGGTGAAAGGCTGATGGCCACCGGCGCACGCCATTATGGCAACATCCGCGCCACGGCACAGCAATGGCTGAGCGATGTGGAGATCCCCACCTCGCGCATTGATGACCTGCCCACCACCTTCTCCGGCGGTATGCAGCAGCGCCTGCAGATTGCCCGCAATCTCGTCACTCACCCGAAGCTGGTGTTTATGGACGAACCCACCGGTGGGCTGGACGTCTCCGTTCAGGCGCGTCTGCTCGACCTGCTGCGCGGCCTGGTGGTGGAACTGAACCTGGCCGTGGTGATTGTCACCCATGATTTAGGCGTTGCCCGCCTGCTGGCGGACCGTCTTCTGGTGATGAAGCAGGGTCAGGTGGTGGAAAGTGGGTTGACCGACCGCGTACTCGACGATCCCCATCATCCGTACACCCAGCTGCTGGTGTCATCGGTATTGCAGAATTAAGAGGCCCCCATGATCCGCGTAGAAAATGTCAGTAAGACCTTTGTGCTCCACCAGCAAAACGGCGTGCGCCTGCCGGTCCTGCACAGCGCCTCTCTGGAGGTTAGCAAGGGTGAATGCGTGGTGTTGCACGGCCATTCCGGCAGCGGCAAATCGACGCTGCTGCGCTCCCTGTACGCCAACTATCTGCCGGACGAAGGCCACATCTATATTCGTCATGGCAATGAATGGGTCGATCTGGTGCAGGCGCCGGCGCGTAAGGTGCTGGACGTGCGCCGCTCGACGATCGGCTGGGTCAGCCAGTTTTTGCGGGTGATCCCACGGATCTCCGCCCTGGACGTGGTCATGCAGCCGCTGCTGGACCTGGGCGTTCCGCGCGAAACCTGCGCCGCGAAAGCCGCCGGCCTGCTCACGCGCCTGAACGTACCGGAACACCTCTGGCACCTTGCCCCGTCGACCTTTTCCGGTGGCGAGCAGCAGCGGGTGAATATCGCTCGCGGGTTTATCGTCGACTACCCGATTTTACTGCTTGATGAACCCACTGCCTCGCTCGACAGCAAGAACAGCGCGGCGGTGGTTGAACTGATCGAACAGGCCAAAGCACGCGGCGCGGCGATCGTGGGGATCTTCCACGACGACACCGTTCGCTCCCGCGTCGCAGACAGGCTGCACCCGATGGGGACGCTCGCATGATCGTGAATAACGTAAAGCTGGTGCTGGAAAATGAAGTCGTTGATGGCTCGATTGAGATCCAGGCCGGAGAGATCCGCGCCTTTGCGGAAACCCAGAGCCGCGCCCCGGAAGCGATGGACGGTGAAGGGGGCTGGCTGCTGCCGGGCCTTATCGAACTGCACACCGATAATCTGGATAAATTCTTTACCCCGCGTCCGAAAGTCGACTGGCCAGCTCATTCCGCAATGAGCAGCCATGACGCGCTGATGGTCGCCAGCGGCATCACCACCGTGCTGGACGCCGTAGCGATTGGCGACGTGCGCGACGGCGGCGACCGTCTGGAAAACCTCGAGAAGATGATCAACGCCGTGGAAGAGACGCAAAAACGCGGCCTTAACCGCGCCGAGCATCGTTTGCACCTGCGGTGTGAACTCCCGCATCACACCACTCTGCCGCTGTTTGAAAAGCTGGTGGACCGCGAGCCGGTCTCACTGGTCTCGTTGATGGACCACTCGCCGGGGCAGCGTCAGTTCGCCAGAATAGAGAAATACCGCGAGTACTATCAGGGAAAATACGCGCTGACCAACGAGGAAATGGCGCGTTATGAAGAGGAACAGCGACAGCTTGCTGCCCAGTGGTCTCAACCAAACCGGCTCTCCATTGCCGCCATGTGTCGGGATCGCAACATTGCCTTAGCCAGCCATGATGATGCGACGCATGAACATGTGCGCGAATCGCACCAGCTTGGCAGCGTAATCGCTGAATTTCCCACCACGTTTGAAGCAGCAGAAGCCTCACGCACCCACGGCATGAACGTCCTGATGGGGGCGCCGAATATCGTGCGCGGCGGCTCCCACTCCGGCAACGTGGCGGCAAGCGCGCTCGCGTCGCTAGGTCTGCTGGATATCCTCTCGTCCGACTACTACCCCGCCAGCCTGCTGGACGCCGCCTTCCGGGTCGCGGCTGACGAAAACAATCGCTTTACGCTACCGCAGGCGATTCGTCTGGTAACGAAAAACCCGGCAACGGCACTCAATCTTCACGATCGTGGAGAGATAGCTGAAGGTAAACGGGCGGATCTGGTGCTGGTTCACCGTAAGGGCGAGCACATCCATATCGACCACGTCTGGCGTCAGGGAAAACGGGTGTTCTGATGGGAAGACTAATCTGGCTAATGGGGCCGTCAGGCTCTGGTAAGGACAGCCTGCTGTCCGCGTTACGGCAGCGGGAACATCCCCAGCTTCTGGTTGCGCACCGCTATATCACCCGTGCGGCGAATGCCGGGAGTGAGAACCATATCGCCCTGAGCGAGCCGGAATTTTTCACGCGCGCCGGGCAAAATCTGCTGGCGCTTAGCTGGCACGCCAACGGTTATTACTACGGGATAGGCATCGAGACAGACCTGTGGCTGCACGCCGGGTTCGACGTGCTGGTCAACGGCTCACGCGCACACCTTCAACAAGCGCGCGCCCGCTATGAAGCAGCGCTGTTGCCGGTCTGTCTGCAGGTCTCGCCTGATGTGCTGCGCAGCCGGTTGCAGAGCCGGGGTCGCGAAAACGCCAAAGAGATCGAGCAGCGGCTTGAACGTGCGGCGCGCTATACCCCATCGAACTGTCATATCCTCAATAACGACGGAAGTTTGCTACAGTCAGTCGATAACTTTTTAACGCTTATCCGTCAGAAGGAGAAACAGCATGCCTGACTGCCAGCTTCGCCCCGCCACTGCCGACGATGCGCAGATTGTTTACGCGCTGATTTGCGAACTCAAGCAGAGTGAGTTTGATCATCAGGCGTTCCACGCCGGGTATCTTGCCAATCTGCAGGACCACAATATGCGCTACCAGCTGGCTGAATTAAACGGCCAGGTGGTGGGCATGATTGGCCTGCATATGCAGTTTCACCTGCACCACGCCAGATGGATTGGCGAGATCCAGGAGCTGGTGGTCATGCCGCAGGCGCGCGGTCTCAGGGTGGGCAGCCAGCTGTTGGCCTGGGCGGAGAACGTGGCGCGGCAGGCGGGCGCTGAACTGACAGAGCTATCCACCAGCGTGAAGCGCCTGGACGCTCACCGTTTTTATGCGCGTGAAGGGTATACGCAGAGCCATTTTCGTTTCACCAAACTGTTGTAGAGGTGCACGATGAGTCTGACGATTACGTTAACGGGAACCGGTAGCGCTCAGCTGGTGCCGGTGTTTGGCTGCGACTGCGCCGCGTGTCGCCGGGCGCGTCTGCAGGATAACCATCGCCGTCGCCCCTGTAGCGCGGTAGTCAAATTCAACGATGCGGTAACGCTGCTGGACGCCGGTATCCCGCACCTGATGGACGACTGGCCGGCAGGCAGCTTTCAGCAGTTTTTACTGACCCACTACCATATGGATCACGTCCAGGGGCTGTTCCCCCTGCGCTGGGGCGTCGGTGCCCCTGTTCCGGTGTACGGCCCACCAGACGAGGCGGGGTGTGACGACCTGTTTAAACACCCGGGGATTCTGGATTTCAGCCATACGGTAGAGCCGTTTGTGGTGTTTGAACTGCAGGGCCTGCGGGTCACACCGTTGCCGCTGAATCACTCGAAAATCACCTTTGGCTACCTGCTGGAGTCCGCCCACAGCCGTGTGGCCTGGCTTTCCGACACCGCCGGATTACCCGATAAAACGGTAAAATTCCTGCTCAATAACCGGCCGCAGGCGATGATCATCGACTGCAGCCACGAGCCGCGTGACGAAACGCCGCGCAACCATTGCGATCTGAATACGGTTATTGCCTTAAATGAGATCATCGGCTGTCCACAGGTGATCCTGACCCATATCAGTCATCAGTTCGACGTATGGATGATGGATAACCCGCTACCCGACGGGTTCGAGGCGGGATATGACGGAATGACGTTGTTGCTGGATTAGGTCACTCCCTCTCTGAATGAGAGGGCGAGGCGTATGGATGCTAAACCGCGCGTATCAGCGATCGTAATCGTCTTCTAACCGGCGTTCATCTTCTTCTAACTGACGTCTGTCATCATCCAGCTGGCGTTGACGCTCATCCAGACGGCGACGGCGATCCTCCAGTTGCCTGCGGCGATCGTCATACTGACGGCTGTCGGTCTGGCGGCTGCGATCGTAGCGATCGTCGTCATCATCGCTACTGCGACTGCTGCTGGGGTTATAGGCATCGTTGATCGCCTGCTGAATATTGCCAATGGCTTCATCAATAACATCGGCGTGAGCCAGTTGGCTGGTAAGTGACAGCAGACCAAATAACAGAGCGGTAGAGTAACGTTTCATAAGACCAGACTCGCAGGTGGACTGGCCTTACGGTAATGAACAACAGCTGGCTGGGGTAGCGGAGGAATCTCATTTCTGCGCCTGTTCAATCACCCCTATCGCTTCCACTCTCACCTGGTGTCTCCCGCCCTCAAATTCTGCATTGAGCCAGGCATCGACAATCATTTTTGCCAGCTCAAGGCCAACAACACGTGAGCCAAATGCCAGGATATTGGTGTTGTTATGCTGCCTTGAAAGCTGCGCAGAATAAGGCTCACTACATACCACTGCACGAATGCCGGGGTATTTGTTGGCCGTAATAGAGATCCCAACGCCGGTACCACAAATTAAGATGCCGCCATCAACCTCACCGTCGAGCAGGGAGGTCGCAACAGCGCTGGCATAATGCGGGTAATCGGTGCGTTCGGGCGACCAGGTGCCCTTATCCACCACCTCTACGCCACGCCCACGCAGATGGGCCAGTATGTCCTCTTTCAGTATGAAGCCAACGTGATCGCAACCAAACGCAATCCTTTTCATGATTTGCCTCTCAGTGAGTAAACTTTACGAACACGATGTATTTTGTGATTTAAGACCGGTTAGTTGTGCAATAAAACCACAAAATCATCGCGTTCTGAGCGTGTTCTACACCCCTGAGGATCGCATTTCAACCCTGACCTGATGGTTAAGTTTGCCTGTAAGTCTTAGTCCACTCAATGCCAAATAAATTAAGTAATTGATTTACAACGAATGAAGCAACAACGCACAGCCCAAAACTTCACAACCAATAAAACTTTATGAATTTATAAATATTGTGAAGTTGGCAACATATTTCCCGGGAAGGTTGTGATGATATAGTGTCGTCTTCATTTTTAAGGACAACAGAGAGCGATGAGTCAGTCAGAATTTGAAAAAGAGCTGCCTAATGGCATCGGTCTGGCACCTTACCTGCGTATGAAACAGGAAGGGATGACCGACAACGAGAGCCGTATCGTCGACTGGCTGCTTCAGCCAGGTAACCTGAGCGGTGCGCCGGCAATTAAAGATGTTGCCGAAACACTGCTGGTCTCGGAAGCGATGATCGTCAAAGTGGCCAAGCTGCTCGGGTTTAGCGGTTTTCGTACTCTGCGCGCAGCGCTTGTGGACTACTTCTCTCAATCCGAGCAGGTGCTCCCCGCTGAACTCGCCTTTGATGAAGCACCACAGGATGTGGTTAATAAAGTGTTCAACATTACGCTTCGCACCATTATGGAAGGCCAGTCGATTGTTAATGTGGATGAAATTCATCGCGCAGCACGTTTCTTCGCTCAGGCTAACCAGCGCGATCTGTACGGCGTCGGCGGCTCTAACGCCATTTGTGCCGACATCCAGCACAAGTTTTTACGTATCGGCGTGCGCTGCCAGTCCTATCAGGACGCCCATATCATGATGATGTCAGCATCGCTGCTGAAAGAGGGAGACGTAGTGCTGGTGGTAACACACTCAGGACGCACCAGCGATGTGAAAGCTGCAGTAGAGTTAGCGAAAAAGAACGGTGCGAAGATTATCTGCATTACCCATAGCTATCATTCACCCATTGCCAAACTCGCTGATTATATTATTTGTTCGCCAGCACCAGAGACCCCTTTATTAGGGCGTAACGCCTCCGCGCGTATATTACAACTCACACTATTAGATGCTTTATTTGTATCCGTTGCACAACAGAATATTCAACAGGCCACACTTAATATGCAAAAAACCGGTGCTATTGTGGATTTCTTCTCCCCTGGCGCCCTGAAGTAACGATAAAATGTTGATCCCGTATTAGCGGGATCAACAAAATATACCCTACATTGAGAACACTGCTATGAATAAATATCTGAAATATTTCAGCGGCGCCGCTATGGGCTTAATGTTATCTACCAGCGCATTTGCTGCCGCAGAATATGCAGTAGTATTAAAAACATTGAACAATCCATTCTGGGTGGATATGAAGAAAGGGATCGAAGATGAAGCAAAAACCCTGGGGGTAAGTGTTGATATTTTTGCTTCGCCGTCAGAGGGGGATTTTCAGTCTCAACTGCAGCTTTTTGAAGACTTGAGTAATAAGAAATACAAAGGCATTGCCTTTGCCCCACTCTCCTCGGTCAACCTGGTGATGCCCGTCTCACGCGCCTGGCAGAAAGGCATTTTTCTGGTCAACCTCGATGAAAAAATCGATATGGATAACCTGAAAAAAGCCGGCGGTAACGTTGAAGGTTTTGTCACGACGGATAACGTAGCCGTTGGGGCAAAAGGCGCAGGCTTTATCATTGATAAACTCGGTGTGCAGGGCGGTGAAGTCGCGATTATTGAAGGGAAAGCCGGAAATGCATCGGGAGAGGCACGCCGCAATGGCGCTACAGAAACCTTCAAAAAAGCAAGTCAAATCAAGCTCGTTGCCAGCCAACCCGCCGACTGGGATCGCATTAAAGCCCTGGATGTCGCCACCAACGTTTTGCAACGAAATCCAAATTTGAAAGCCTTCTACTGTGCAAACGATACCATGGCAATGGGCGTGGCACAGGCGGTGGCAAACGCCGGTAAAACAGGAAAAGTACTGGTCGTTGGCACGGATGGCATTCCTGAAGCACGTAAGATGGTCGATGCCGGACAAATGACCGCCACCGTCGCGCAGAACCCAGCGGATATTGGTGCCACGGGCCTGAAGTTGATGGTGGATGCGGCGAAAACCGGCAACGTGATCCCCCTAGAAAAAACGCCTGAATTCAAACTGGTTGATTCGGTTCTGGTGACGAAATAACTGATATCCGGTGCGGTCAAATGCCCACACCCCAACTCTCTCCCACAGGATGAGAGGGAAAACATAAGGAGTAAACATGGTCACGCCATATATCTCAATGGCGGGGATCGGCAAATCCTTTGGTCCGGTTCACGCATTAACGTCGGTTGATTTAACTATTTATCCCCACGAGATTCATGCGTTATTAGGGGAGAATGGCGCCGGTAAATCAACCTTAATGAAAGTATTGTCGGGAATACATGAACCGACCAAAGGAACTATTACTATCAACGAGGTAAATTACGACAAGCTCGATCATAAACTGGCAGCACAGTTGGGCATTGGCATAATTTACCAGGAACTTAGCGTTATCGATGAATTAACCGTTCTGGAGAATTTATATATTGGCCGTCATCTGACGAAAAAAGTCTGTGGCGTCAATATCATCGACTGGAAAGAGATGCGTATTCGCGGCGCAATGATGCTTTTACGCGTGGGATTGAAAGTCGATTTAGATGAAAAGGTGGCGAATTTATCCATCAGTCACAAGCAAATGCTGGAAATTGCAAAAACATTAATGCTCAACGCTAAAGCGATCATTATGGATGAGCCCACATCGTCTTTAACCAATAAAGAGGTGGATTATCTTTTCCTGATCATGAATCAATTACGTAAAGAGGGCACAGCAATTGTGTATATCTCGCATAAGCTCGCAGAAATCCGCCGCATTTGCGACCGCTTTACCGTGATGAAAGATGGAAGCAGCGTCTGCACGGGCATGGTGAGTGATGTCACAAACGACGATATTGTGCGCCTGATGGTGGGCCGCGAGTTGCAAAACCGCTTTAACGCGATGAAAGAAAGTACCGGCAACCTCGAACGCGATACCGTGTTCGAAGTGAAAAACGTCACCAGCCGGGACAAGAAAAAAGTACGTGATATCTCGTTCAGCGTGAACCGCGGTGAAATCTTTGGCTTTGCAGGACTCGTCGGCTCAGGCCGCACCGAGCTGATGGACTGCCTCTTCGGGGTGGATAAACGCGCTAGCGGTGAAATCCGTCTCAACGGTAAAACCATCTCCCCACACTCGCCGTTGGATGCGTTGAAAAAAGGGATGGCCTACATCACTGAAAGTCGTCGGGAAAACGGCTTCTTCCCCAACTTCTCTATTGCTCAGAACATGGCGGTCAGCCAAAGCCTGAAAAATGGCGGCTACAAAGGTGCCATGGGCCTGTTTCGCGAACATGAAGAGCGCAAAACTGCTGAAACGCAGCGCCAGCTGCTGGCGTTAAAGTGCCATAGCGTGGAGCAAAACATCACTGAGCTCTCCGGCGGAAACCAGCAGAAGGTGCTGATTTCCAAATGGCTGTGCTGCAACCCGGACGTCATCATTTTTGATGAACCTACCCGCGGCATCGACGTCGGCGCAAAGGCCGAAATCTACAAGGTGATGCGCCAGTTAGCTGACGAGGGCAAGGTCATCCTGATGGTGTCGTCCGAGCTACCTGAAATTATCGCCGTCTGCGACCGCATCGCCGTGTTCTGCGAAGGGCGACTGACGCAAATCCTGACCAATCGCGACGACATGGGCGAAGAGGAGATTATGGCATGGGCATTACCACAAGAGTGAAACGCGATATGGACGAAAAAAAACCGTTTAATTTCGCGCTGTTCTGGGACAAGTACGGCACCTTTTTCATCCTCGCGATCATCGTTGCCATCTTTGGCACGCTGTCGTCGGAATACTTCCTGACCACCAATAACATCACTCAAATTTTTGTCCAGAGTTCGGTGACGGTGCTGATCGGGATGGGCGAGTTCTTTGCCATTCTGGTGGCAGGTATCGATCTGTCCGTCGGGGCGATTCTGGCGCTGTCCGGGATGGTGACCGCCAAGCTCATGCTGGCCGGCGTCGACCCGTTCCTGGCAGCGCTCATTGGCGGCGTGCTGGTTGGCGGTGCGTTAGGCGCGATCAACGGCTGTCTGGTCAACTGGACCGGGCTGCATCCGTTCATTATCACCCTGGGCACTAACGCCATTTTTCGCGGCATTACGCTGGTGATTTCGGATGCCAACTCGGTATACGGCTTCTCGTTCGACTTTGTAAACTTTTTTGCCGCCAATCTCTTAGGTATTCCCGTGCCGGTGATCTTCTCGCTGGTAGTGGCGGTGATCCTCTGGTTCCTCACCACCCGTATGCGGCTGGGACGCAACATCTACGCGCTGGGCGGTAACAAGAACTCGGCGTTCTACTCCGGTATTGACGTGAAGTTTCATATCCTGGTGGTTTTCATTATCTCCGGTGTGTGTGCAGGGCTGGCAGGCGTGGTGTCAACGGCACGACTGGGGGCAGCAGAGCCGCTGGCTGGTATGGGCTTTGAAACCTACGCCATTGCCAGCGCCATTATCGGCGGAACCAGCTTCTTTGGCGGTAAAGGGCGCATCTTCTCTGTCGTGATTGGGGGGCTCATCATCGGCACCATCAATAACGGACTCAATATTTTACAAGTACAAACCTACTACCAGCTGGTGGTGATGGGCGGGTTGATTATCGCCGCTGTCGCCCTCGATAGATTGATCAGTAAGTAAGGAATTGACGATGAAAATTTCCCCCTCCCTGATGTGTATGGACCTGCTGAAATTCAAAGAGCAGATCGAATTCATAGACCAGCACGCGGACTACTTCCATATCGACATCATGGACGGTCACTTTGTGCCCAATTTGACGCTGTCACCGTTCTTTGTCAGCCAGGTGAAGAAGCTCGCCACCAAACCGCTGGACTGCCATCTGATGGTGACGCGCCCCCAGGACTACATTAGCCAACTGGCACAGGCCGGAGCGGATTTCATCACCCTGCATCCGGAAACGATTAACGGTCAGGCCTTCCGTCTGATTGACGAAATTCGCCGTCATGGCATGAGAGTCGGTCTGATCCTCAACCCTGAAACGCCCGTTGAAGCGATGAAATATTACATTCACAAGGCGGACAAAATTACGGTCATGACCGTCGATCCTGGCTTTGCCGGGCAGCCTTTCATTCCGGAAATGCTCGAAAAAATTGCCGAGCTGAAAGCCTGGCGCGAACGTGAAGGGCTGCGCTATGAGATTGAGATCGATGGCTCCTGCAATCAGTCCACCTACAAAAAACTGATGGCCGCCGGGGCTGATGTCTTTATCGTCGGGACGTCAGGACTGTTCAACCACGCAGAGAATATCGACGACGCATGGCAACTGATGGCCGGACAGATTCTGTCGGCAAAGAACGAGGCCCTTCCTCATGCAAAAACAGCCTGATGTCGTCGCCGGAGTGGATATGGGCGCTACCCATATCCGTTTTTGCCTGCTTACAGCCGAGGGGGCCGTGCTGCACTGTGAAAAACACCGTACAGCAGACATTATCCGTTCAGGCGTCATGTGCGGCGTCGCAGAAATGATCGTTGCAAGGCTTCGCCACTATCAGGTTCGCTGTCGGGGTCTGGTGATGGGTTTCCCTGCGCTGGTCGGCAAAGACAAACGCACCATTATCTCAACACCAAACCTGCCATTACAGGCAACAGACCGACGGGACCTGGCGGGTAAACTGGCGGACGCGCTGGGATGCCCGGTCGAATTCTACCGTGACGTTAACCTCCAGCTCTCTTTTGATGTTATGCAGCACAACTTGCAGCAACAGCAGGTTCTGGCAGCCTATCTCGGTACCGGCATGGGGTTCGCCATCTGGCTGAACGGCGCGCCCTGGACAGGTGCACACGGGGTCGCGGGCGAGCTTGGACATATTCCGCAGGGCGATACGTCACGCCATTGCGGTTGTGGTAACACAGGATGTCTGGAAACCGTCTGTTCCGGTATTGCCCTGAAACAGTGGTATGAACAACAGCCCCGTGATTACGCGATTGGCGAGATTTTTACCTCAGCGTGTCATGACCCCTTTGTCATACAGCTCTTAAATCATGCAGCCCGAGCCATTGCCACCAGCGTAAATCTCTTCGACCCGGATGCGGTGATCCTCGGCGGCGGCGTGATGGATATGGTCGATTTTCCACGCGACGCGCTGATTGCCAGAATTAAACAGCATCTGCGCCGTCCGCTGCCGTATGAGGCAGTCCGTTTCATTACAGCATCATCGTCATCCTTTAACGGTGCTCAGGGGGCGGCGACCCTGGCTCTCAGCCAGTTCCTGTCATCACCTTGCGCAACGCCTGCGCCAGCTGTACACGGGTAAAAGGCTTACGCAGTAACGCCACGTCCGGCAGTTGCGGGTTATGCGTCGGACGCAAATCCTGGCCGCTGATCAGCAACACCGGAAGCTGCGGATAATGGCTGCGCACATGGTTGATCACCTCGGCACCGCTGAGGTTGCCGGGCAGCATTAAATCGCTAATAAACATGCCAATATCCGGTGACGCGTCCAGCATCTTCAGGGCCTGTTCGCCGTTGTCCGCTTCAAGCGTCAGATAGCCCAGCTGATGCAGCTGCTCGCACAGGGTCTGGCGGACATCGGCTTCATCTTCCAGCACCAGTACCAGGCGTTCATTTTCAACGGCAGCCGCGGCGGCCTGGGTCTCATCAGCAGAAATAACAGGCAGCGTCGAGCGTGGCAGATGCAGCCGCACGGTGGTCCCCTGCCCCGGCGCGCTTTCAATCTCCACGCGCCCACCGGACTGGCGTACAAAACCGTAGACCATCGACAGGCCTAATCCGCTACCGCTCCCGGTTTGCTTGGTCGTGAAGAACGGTTCGAAGACCCGGGATTTGACCTCCTGCGACATTCCACTTCCCCGGTCAATAACCTCCAGCGCCACCATATCCTGCCTGCGTCCGTCACTGCGGGTCACGCGCTGATTCCACGTGCGGATCTTAATAACTCCCGTCTGTCCCTCCATCGCATCGCGGGCGTTCATCACCAGGTTAATAATGGCGTTTTCCAGCTGGCTGACGTCTATCCACGCCAGCCACGCCGGTGATTGCGCTTCAATTTCCAGCGTCAGGGTGGCCGGCAGCGAGTGGTACATCAACTCCCGCAGGTTCTCGAGCAGCGGTTTCATCTCTACCGCGTGCGGGGTCAGGGATTGCTTGCGGGAAAACGCCAGCAGACGCTGGGTCAGCACCGCACCACGCTCGGCGGCCTTGAGCGCCCGGGTGATACGCGGGGCGTCATGTGAGTCGGGATCGGTGAGTTCAAGACTGCCAATGATCACCGCCAGCAGGTTGTTAAAGTCATGCGCCAGACCGCCCGTCAGCTGCCCGACGGCCTTCATCTTCTGGCTGTGCAGCAGCGCCTCTTCCAGCCCCTGACGCTCGATGCGGTCGATCTCCATCTGCGTGGTTTTTTCTTTCAGCAGGCGGGTGGTGTGGACAAGCGAGGCGGTGTTGCGGGCAAAAACGTTAAACGCTCGCGCCAGCTCACCCAGCTCATCACGGCGCTGCAGCCCGGGGACGGAAACATCCTGCTCGCCGTGGGCAAGGCGCGACATCGCCCGGGAGATGGCCGTCAGGTTGGAGGCCAGATTACGGTAGATATACCAACAGGCGCACCCGGTGATGATCAGCGCCAGCACGGCGAACACGCTGATAAATACGCTGATGGAGCGCAGCTCCTGGTGACTCTGGGCAGTGCGCAGCCGGGAGGCCTGCGCCACCTGTTCAACGTACTGATTGATGTCGCTGTTTAATATCGCCACCAGCGCCTTGATGTGGAACATATACCAGCTGATCGCCAGATCGCTCTCCTCCAGCTGCGTCGAGAGCGGAACAAGCTTGTGAAGCTCGGCATTAAAATCGGGCAGGATAGCGTTCACCACGGGCTGCGTCACGCTCCGGGGCAGCGTTGCCGTCACGGCATCCAGCTGCTGAACCGTGGCGCGCGGCGAGGGCGTTTCAATAGCGGCGATGATTAGCCTGTCCATTTCCATAAGCTGTTGCGCATCCGGGACGTTGCTGGCGTAACGGCGGTTGATGTCCTGCAGATGGCGCAAATAGCTCTGGCTTTGATAGAGCGCGCTGAGAAGCGCATTACGCTCCAGATGACGCCGCTGCCCGCGCTCCAGCATGCCCGTCACGCTCTGCTGTAACTCATTACTTCTCTGAATAATTCGCGCCACCAGCGCGGGCTCCTGTTGCGCCAGTGGCGCATCGGCAAGCTGTTCCAGCGAGTGACGCAGCGCCATCTGCGTCTGCTTCAGGCGCTCGGCTTCGCCCTTGTATTCCAGCGCGCCTACAACTTGCGAGAGCCGCACCGCCGCCGTTGCCACATTCGCGGTATCGCGGGCGAGGTTCATGCTGCCGGTCATGTCATCCAGCGTCTGCTGCTGCACCTGTTCCTGGATCTGGCTGGCATGACGAAAGCCGAGCACCGCCACGCCGCTGACCATCAGCGTCACCGCCACCACCAGCAGATTAAAAATCAGCAGGCGACCACG
Source organism: Enterobacter sp. V89_11 (assembly GCF_029967775.1). Taxonomy (NCBI): domain Bacteria; kingdom Pseudomonadati; phylum Pseudomonadota; class Gammaproteobacteria; order Enterobacterales; family Enterobacteriaceae; genus Enterobacter; species Enterobacter sp. V89_11. The sequence goes on from NZ_JASCAN010000012.1 coordinate 29,426, forward strand.
GGCGCTGGCAAAGAAGGGCGGACGGTGTGATGGCATACGGTAAGCTCCGGTGCAATGTGATGCCCTCACCCTGGCCCTCTCCTGCTGAGAGGGAAAAAGCGGGGAATTGTGATGTAAGTTAACTATTCATAACTATGACAAATATGAACGGCTTCTGACATTTTGCATTTACCAACCTGTGATGAAGTGCGGATATCGACATTCAAGGAGATCCGCCATGAGCAGAACCCCGGTACTGGAGATGCGCAACATTGCCAAAACGTTTGGCCATTTCCACGCGCTCAAGGGTGTGGATTTGACGGTGTACCCCGGTGAGATCCACGCGCTGATGGGGGAAAACGGCGCAGGAAAGAGTACCCTGATGAAGATCCTCGCGGGCGCCTACACCGCCACCAGCGGTGAGATCCTGATTGACGGACAGCCGTTTCACATCAAAGGGCCAAAGGACGCGCTGGCCGCGGGTATCACCCTCATTTATCAGGAGATGCAGCTTGCCCCCAATCTGACCGTCGCTGAAAACATTTTCCTGGGCAGCGAGCTGTCGCGCGCGGGGCTGGTACAGCGCAAAGAGATGGCCGCACAGGCGCAGGCGGTGATTGACCGTCTGGGCGCGCACTTCAAGGCGACCGACCTGGTAATGAGGCTAACCATCGCCGAGCAGCAGCAGGTTGAAATTGCCCGCGCGCTGCACCGCAACAGCCGCATTCTGGTGATGGATGAACCCACCGCCGCCCTCTCCTCACGTGAAACCCATCGCCTGTTCGAGCTGATACTGCGCCTGCGAGAGGAAGGAATGGCGATTATCTATATCAGCCATCGCATGGCGGAAGTGTATGAACTCTCCGATCGCGTCAGCGTTCTGCGTGACGGGCAGTACGTCGGTAGCCTGACGCGCGACAAACTGAACGCCTCTGAGCTGGTGAAGATGATGGTCGGCCGTCCGCTAAGCGATCTGTTTAACAAAGAGCGCGATATCCCGCTCGGCAGCCCGCGTCTTAATGTGCATCACCTTACCGACGGCAAGAAAGTGCTCCCCTGCAGTCTGCAGGTGCGTTCCGGAGAAATTGTCGGGCTGGCAGGTCTGGTGGGCGCCGGACGTTCCGAACTGGCGCAGCTGATCTTCGGCGCGCGCAAAGCCACGGGCGGCATGATTGAGGTCGACGGCGAACCGGTGGTGATCCACTCCCCACGTGCCGCCATCGACAACGGGATCGGTTTTCTCACCGAGAACCGCAAAGAACAAGGGCTGTTCCTCGAGCTGGCCGCCCAGGAGAACATCACCATGGCGACGCTGGAGCGCGACGCCACCTTCGGCATGCTGAACCGCAAAAAAGCGCAGACCATTTCTGACGATGCAATCGCCCTGCTTAACATCCGCGTGCCGCATTCACAGGTCCGCGCGGGTGGCCTGTCCGGGGGCAATCAGCAAAAGCTGCTTATCTCCCGATGGGTGGCCATCGGCCCACGCATTCTGATTCTGGACGAACCGACGCGCGGCGTCGACGTCGGGGCGAAAAGTGAAATCTACCGCATCATGAACCAGATGGCGCGCAAAGGCGTGGCGATCCTGATGATCTCCAGCGAGCTGCCGGAAATCGTCGGCATGAGCGACCGCGTCTATGTCATGCGTGAAGGCAGCATTGCAGGTGAACTTCACGGAGCAGAAATTTCTCAGGAAAACATCATGACGCTGGCGACCGGCGTGAACGACTCTCATCATCAGGCGGTGCAACTATGACAAATTCAACCCATCCGCAGCAGGTGGCGAAGTCCGCCTCTGCCAAAAAAATGCTGATGAGCGATCTGATGCAGACGGTCGGCATTTTGCCCATCTTGATCCTGATTGTGGCGGTATTTGGTTTTATCGCGCCTAACTTCTTTACCGAAAGTAATCTGCTCAATATCACCCGCCAGGCGTCGATCAACATCGTACTGGCCGCAGGGATGACCTTCATCATTCTGACCGGCGGGATCGACCTCTCCGTCGGCTCCATTCTGGGCACCACGGCCGTGGCGGCGATGGTGGTGTCGTTAATACCTGAGTTCGCCATGCTTTCTATTCCGGCAGCGCTCATGCTCGGCCTGGTGCTGGGTTTGTTCAACGGCGCGCTGGTGGCTTTTGCCGGGCTGCCGCCGTTTATCGTGACGCTCGGTACCTATACGGCACTGCGCGGTGCGGCTTATCTGCTGGCGGACGGTACGACCGTCATTAACTCCAACATTAACTTTGAGTGGATCGGCAATAACTACCTTGGACCCATTCCGTGGCTGGTGGTGATCGCGCTGGCGGTCATTGTGCTGTGCTGGTTTATTCTGCGTCGCACCACGCTTGGCGTTCACATTTATGCGGTTGGCGGCAACATGCAGGCGGCGCGTCTGACAGGCATTAAGGTCTGGCTGGTGCTGTTGTTTGTGTACGGCATGAGCGGGCTGCTCTCGGGCCTGGGCGGCGTGATGAGTGCCTCGCGTCTCTACAGCGCCAACGGCAACCTGGGCATGGGCTACGAGCTGGATGCGATTGCGGCGGTGATCCTCGGCGGTACCAGCTTTGTTGGCGGGATCGGCACGATCACCGGCACGCTGGTGGGGGCGCTGATCATCGCCACGCTTAACAACGGCATGACGCTGATGGGCGTCTCCTACTTCTGGCAACTGGTGATCAAAGGGGCGGTGATCATCATAGCGGTGCTGATCGACAAATACCGTACCCGACACCATCAAAGTGCATAACAACAATACCCTACAAGCGAGGAAGAGAAGATGCGTTTGAAACCGTTAGTGACCGCGCTCTGTGCTGGCGCGCTGCTTGCCGCAACGCCGTTTGCGCAGGCGAAAGATCTGAAGTCCATCGGCGTGACGGTGGGCGACCTGGCCAACCCATTCTTCGTGCAGATCACCAAAGGTGCCGAGCTGGAAGCGCGCAAACTGGCGGGGGATAACGTCAAAGTGACGCTGGTCTCCAGCGGTTACGATCTCGGCCAGCAGGTGGCACATATTGACAACTTTATTGCGGCCAAAGTGGACATGATCATCCTTAACGCCGCGGATTCCAAAGGGATCGGCCCGGCGGTTAAACGCGCGAAAGAGGCCGGGATCGTGGTTGTCGCGGTTGACGTCGCGGCGGAAGGGGCGGATGCCACCATCACCTCCGATAACACCCAGGCGGGGGAAATGGCCTGTAAATACATTACTGATCGCCTGAAAGGCAAAGGCAACGTGGTCATCATCAACGGGCCGCCAGTGTCCGCGGTGCAAAACCGCGTCGAAGGCTGCCAGACCGAGTTCAAAAAACATCCGGATATCAAGGTGCTCTCTGATAACCAGAACGCCAAAGGTAGCCGTGAAGGCGGTCTGGAAGTGATGACCTCACTGCTGGCGGCCAATCCGAAGATCGACGGCGTGTTCGCGATTAACGATCCGACGGCGATCGGTGCCGATCTGGCGGCAAAACAGGCCCAACGCAATGAATTCTTTATCGTTGGCGTAGACGGCAGCCCGGACGGCGAAGAAGCGCTTAAGCGTGAGAACTCCCTGTTTGTCGCGACGCCGGCTCAGGATCCTCAGGTAATGGCGGCAAAAGCGGTTGAGATCGGCTATGACATTCTGCAGGGCAAACCTGCGCCTAAAGAGCCTGTGCTGATCCCGGTGACGATGATCGATAAAAAGAACGTCGGATCCTATAAGGGGTGGACAGTGAAGTGATGTAGTGCGGTTTGATGCCCTCACCCTGATCTTCTCTTCGCGCGAGAGAGTTGGGGTGAGGCCTGACATAGCGTCCAGGGGGCCCCATGAAACGCTCCGAAATCAATGAAATCCTTGGCCACACGCGGCAATTCTTCTCCATGCACGATGTGCATCTCCCTCCCTTTGCCAGTTTTCCGCCGACGAAATGGCAGCAGCTTGACCCGGCCGCCTGGCAGGAAGTGTTTGATCTCAGGCTTGGCTGGGACGTAACGGCATTCGGCGGCGACCATTTTGCCGCACAGGGGCTAACGCTCTTTACCCTGCGCAATGGCTCACCGAACGGCGTGCCCTATGAAAAGTGCTATGCCGAAAAAATCATGCACATCCGGGATGGTCAGGTGACGCCCATGCATTTTCACTGGCGTAAACGGGAAGACATCATCAACCGTGGCGGCGGAAACCTGATCGTCGAGTTATGGAATGCCGGCGCACATCAAGAACCTGAAAATACCGACGTGACCGTTACCCTCGACGGCTGTCTGCAGACCCACGCACCCGGCAGTCAGTTACGCCTGCAACCCGGGGACAGCATCTGCCTCACCCCCGGTCTGTACCACAGTTTCTGGGGTGAACGCGGTTTTGGCGACGTACTGGTGGGGGAAGTGTCATCGGTGAATGACGATGAACACGATAACCATTTTTTACAGCCCATTGCCCGCTATAACAATATCGAAGAAGACGAACCGGCGGTGCTGGTGTTGTGCAACGAGTACAACCTGTTTCGGAAATAAGGAGTAAATAATGCCATTGATTTCTCTTGCCGACGGTCTTGAGCACGCCAGGAAACACCGCTACGCGCTCGGCGCGTTTAACGTTCTCGACTCCCATTTTTTGCGCGCGCTGTTTGCTGCCGCGAAACAGGAACGCTCGCCGTTTATCATTAATATTGCGGAAGTCCACTTTAAGTATGTCTCCCTGGAGTCGCTGGTCGAAGCGGTCAGGTTTGAAGCCGCCCGTCATGATATTCCGGTGGTGCTCAACCTCGATCACGGCCTGCATTTCGAGGCGGTGGTACGTGCGCTGCGCGTAGGCTTCAGCTCCGTGATGTTTGATGGATCCACTCTGAGTTACGAAGAAAACATTCGCCAGACGCGGGAGGTGGTGAAGATGTGCCACGCGGTTGGCGTATCGGTAGAAGCGGAGCTGGGTGCGGTAGGCGGTGACGAAGGTGGCGCGTTGTATGGCCATGCGGATGAAGCGTTGTTTACGGACCCGCTGCGGGCGCGCGAGTTTGTCGATGCCACCGGCATTGATGCGCTGGCGGTCGCCATTGGCAACGCGCACGGTAAATACAAAGGCGAGCCAAAACTCGATTTCCCTCGTCTGGACGCCATTCGCCAGCAGACCGGCCTGCCGTTAGTTTTACACGGCGGCTCCGGCATCAGCGATGCCGATTTTCGTCGCGCCATCGAACTGGGGATCCATAAAATCAACTTTTATACCGGGATGTCACAGGCCGCGCTCTCCGCCGTTGAGCAACGGATGGCAAAACGTCAGCCTCTGTACGATGAATTTGCAGAACTGTTGCTGGGCATAGAGGAGGCGATTACCGATACGGTCGCCGCGCAAATGCGCATCTTTGGCAGCGCGGGGCAGGCATAATGGAACGTAAAGGGATTATCGCCGCCGGCAATATGCTGGTGGATCACGTCCACCAGATTGTGCAATGGCCGGAGCGCGGCTGGCTGGCGGAGATTACCCACAGCGAACGTTCAACCGGCGGTGCGCCGCTGAACGTCCTGCTGACGCTGGCCAAAATGCACGTTGGCCTGCCGCTGCAGGCCGTCGGCCTGATTGGCGAAGATAGCGACGGCGATTACATCCTGGCGATGCTCGACCAGTATCACGTCAACCGCCAGCGGGTGCAGCGCACGACCTTTGCGCCAACCTCTATGTCGCAGGTTATGACCGACCCCAGCGGGCAGCGCACTTTTTTCCACTCCCCGGGCGCCAACCGTCTTCTGGATCTGCCCGCCTTCGACCGCCTCGACGGCGCGATGAAGATTTTCCACCTCGGCTACCTGTTGCTGCTGGACAGCCTGGATATGCCCGATGACGAGTACGGCACCCGCAGCGCACGGCTGCTGGCCCAGATGCGCGATCAGGGGTATGAAACATCGCTCGATCTGGTCTCGCGAAAGGGTGACCTGCGCTATCAGCCTCTAGTCCTCCCTGCCCTGCGCCATCTTGATTATCTGGTCATCAACGAACTGGAAGCCGGCGAGTTTAGCGGGCTGGAGATGCGCGACGAGAACGATGCCCCGCACATTGCCCATATCGCGGAAGCCGCCTCACAGCTTCTGGCAGCTGGCGTGCGTCAGCGGGTGGTGATCCACTGTCCGGAAGGGGCGTGGGGGTTAACACCGGACGATGAAGGGCGCTGGATCCCCTCCTGGTTGCTGGAGCGGGAAGAGATTATCGGCAGCGTCGGGGCGGGTGATGCCTTCTGCGCAGGCTTCTTATACGGCTGCCATGAAGCGTTGCCGCTGGTCGAGAGTATTTATCTGGCCCATGCCTGCGCGCGGGCAAGCCTGCTGGCTGCGAACGCCATTGATGGGGCAAAAACGCTGGCCGAGCTGCAGCTGTTTATTAAAGAGAATATTTAAGCCGCTTTCTCGCTGTGAGACACATCGGCAGCAAAGACGTAGCCCAGCCCACGGACGGTTTTAATGAGTACGGGCTGATGCGGGTTGGCTTCTATTTTACGGCGCAGGCGCATGATCAACACATCGATTGTGCGGTCGAACACCTCGGCACTTTCGCTGTGCGTCAGCTCGAGCAGTTGTTCCCGGCTGAGCACCCGCCGGGCGTTCTGGGTGAGCGCCAGCAGCAGACCATATTCTCCCTGGGTCAACGGTACGGGGTTACGCTGCGGATCGCTGAGTTCACAGCGGGAGGTATCCAGCGTCCAGCCATTGAACGTCACGCCCGCCACGCGTGGCACCGGGGTGTCTGCGGCCAGCGCCCCGGTCCGGCGAAGCACGGCTTTAACCCGGGCAACCACCACGCGCGGGTTAAACGGTTTGCCAATATAATCGTCGGCCCCCATCTCCAGCCCCACCACCACGTCTGACTCACTGCCCAGCCCGGTCAACATCACCACCGGCAGCTCCGGACGTTGCTTTTGCAGGTGCAGTAATACCTGCAGGCCGTTGATATCCGGCAGCATCATATCCAGCAGGACAAGGGCGATGTGTGGCTCATGCTGAACCAGACTCAGTGCGTCCTGGCCGTTATGGCAGACAAGCACGCTAAAGACGTGCTCACTCAGCACATCCTGCAGCAGCTCGCAGACTGCGGTATCGTCATCAACCACCAGAATCGCCGGTTTCATCGCATGCTTCCATCAGGGGATTATGTTAAGTCTGAACCATTCTGCCGTCGGCTCCAGCCAATTTGACTTTTACATGACGGAATTACAACCCATGTCACATCCACTGCCCATTCGACACGTCAATTTTGACGATTGGCTGTTTTTCGTCAGGGTTTTGCCCCTCTTTTGGCCGTAAAGTCTGCTGATACCCACAATAAAAACATGGCATAGAAGCTGCATAGTGGGGCGTAAGCATTGATTAACTGGAGCAGACTGATGAAAAAAGTCGTCACGGTTTGCCCTTATTGTGCCTCGGGTTGCAAGATCAACCTGGTGGTCGATAACGGCAAAATCGTCCGGGCGGAGGCCGCCCAGGGGAAAACCAACCAGGGCACGCTGTGCCTGAAAGGCTACTACGGCTGGGATTTTATTAACGATACCCAAATCCTTACCCCACGCCTGAAAACCCCTATGATCCGCCGCGAGCGCGGTGGCAAGCTGGAAGCCGTTTCCTGGAGCGAGGCGCTGGATTATGTCGCCACGCGCCTGAGCGCCATCAAAGCCAAGTATGGCCCGGATGCGATCCAGACTACCGGCTCTTCACGCGGTACCGGTAATGAAACCAACTATGTAATGCAAAAATTCGCGCGCGCCGTTATTGGTACCAATAACGTCGACTGCTGCGCTCGCGTCTGACACGGCCCATCGGTTGCAGGTCTGCACCAGTCGGTCGGTAACGGCGCTATGAGTAATGCGATCAACGAGATAGATAACACCGATCTCGTGTTTATTTTTGGCTACAACCCGGCGGATTCTCACCCTATCGTCGCGAACCACGTTATTCGCGCCAAAAAGAATGGGGCGAAAATCATCGTCTGCGATCCGCGCAAAATTGAAACGGCACGTATTGCGGATATGCACATTGCACTGAAAAACGGCTCGAATATCGCGCTGTTGAATGCGATGGGCCACGTCATTATTGAGGAGAATCTCTACGACCAGGCGTTCGTCGCGACCCGTACGGAAGGGTTTGACGAGTATCGGAAAATTGTCGAAGGCTACACGCCGGAGTCCGTCGAAGCGATAACCGGCGTAAGCGCGCAAGAGATCCGTCAGGCAGCGCGGATGTACGCCGGAGCGAAAACCGCGGCCATTTTGTGGGGCATGGGCGTAACCCAGTTCTATCAGGGCGTGGAAACCGTACGCTCCCTGACAAGCCTTGCGATGTTGACCGGAAATCTGGGCAAACCGCATGTGGGCGTGAACCCGGTACGTGGTCAGAATAACGTGCAGGGTGCGTGTGACATGGGCGCACTGCCGGATACCTATCCGGGCTATCAGTACGTTAAGTTCCCGGAAAATCGTGAGAAATTCGCGAAGGCCTGGGGCGTGGAGAGCCTGCCGGAACATACCGGGTATCGCATCAGCGAGCTGCCGCACCGTGCGGCGCACGGTGAAGTGCGTGCCGCCTACATTATGGGTGAAGATCCGCTGCAGACCGACGCCGAGCTGTCAGCGGTGCGTAAAGGCTTTGAGGATCTCGAACTGGTGATTGTCCAGGACATCTTTATGACCAAAACCGCGGCGGCGGCGGATGTGATTTTACCGTCAACGTCATGGGGCGAGCATGAAGGTGTTTACACGGCGGCAGACCGCGGCTTCCAGCGCTTCTTCAAAGCGGTGGAGCCGAAGTGGGATCTGAAAACCGACTGGCAGATCATCAGCGAAATCGCCACCCGCATGGGTTATCCGATGCACTACAACAACACCCAGGAAATCTGGGACGAGTTGCGCAAACTGTGTCCGGACTTCACCGGTGCCACCTATGAGAAAATGGGTGAACTGGGGTATATCCAGTGGCCGTGCCGCGATGAGTCAGAGGCCGATCAGGGCACGTCGTATCTCTTTAAAGAGAAGTTCGACACCCCGAACGGACTGGCGCAGTTCTTCACCTGCGACTGGGTCGCGCCAATCGATAAACTCACCGATGAGTATCCGATGGTGCTCTCTACCGTGCGTGAAGTGGGCCACTACTCCTGTCGTTCGATGACCGGTAACTGTGCTGCGCTGGCGGCACTGGCGGATGAACCGGGCTATGCGCAGATCAACACCGCTGACGCAGAGCGTCTGGGTATTGAAGATGAAGCCCTGATCTGGGTGCACTCGCGTAAAGGACGCATCATTACCCGTGCGCAGGTCAGCGACCGACCTAACAAAGGGGCGGTCTATATGACCTACCAGTGGTGGATTGGTGCCTGCAACGAACTGGTGACGGAGAACTTAAGCCCGATAACCAAAACGCCGGAGTATAAGTACTGCGCCGTACGCGTGGAGCCGATTGCTGACCAGCACGCCGCGGAACAGTATGTGATTGACGAATATAGCAAGCTGAAAGCCAGACTGCGTGAAAGCGCGTTGGGTTAATGCCGTTAATTAATCGATGAATAAAAGGGGGTGACTTATTCACCCCTTTTTTATTTCTTAATAAGCTATTTATATTATCAATATATATTGTGCACGCTGCCCCGCAGCAATAATGTCATTAGCACCGAAATAAATACCCGGCTTTGTATTTTAATTCAGTGAGAGAATCTCCCCCGCGAGCGTCTAATACCCTCTTTCACAAGCATTATTGTGAGACGAAACGCGGCGGGCACCGGGAAATGTTCATTCACCTTTACCGCGCCCGTTTTTTTCTTCTGCGACGACGATTATACTGCGCGGCGTGTACCCAGATGATAAGAATCCATGAAATCAATTTTTCTGATGTTGTTATTTTTTACGTCACTCGTCCACGCGGATGAGATTGGCAGCCAGTACAAGCAACAGGCGGAAGCGGGTGACGCCCGCGCCCAGTATTACCTTGCCGATACCTACTTCAGTTCCGGCGACAGCAAGCAGGCCGCGCAGTGGGCAGAGAAAGCAGCAAAAGGGGGCGATGTCGACGCCATGGCGTTGTTATCGCAAATCCAGTTTACACAGGGCGATTACGCGCAGGCCAAAGCGCTGGCGCAGCAAGCCACTATTGCCGGCAGTAAACGTGGCGCAATTATGCTGGCACGCGTGCTGGTCAACACCCAGGCAGGGAAAACCGACTACCCACAGGCCATCGCACTGCTGCAAACGGCAACCGAAGATATCGACAACGACTCCGCGGTGGATGCGCAAATGCTGCTGGGGATGATTTATGCCAACGGCGTTGAGGTGGCGCAGGACGACGTCAAAGCCGCGTCGTGGTTCAAACGCAGCTCCTCCCTTTCGCGTACGGGTTACGCGGAGTACTGGGCCGGAATGCTGTTCCAGCAGGGCGAGAAAGGCTTTATAACGCCGAATAAGCAGAAAGCGCTCTACTGGCTGAACCTGAGCTGTACCGAAGGGTTTGATACGGGATGTGAAGAATTTGACGCGTTGAGTGGGGAGTAAAGCCTCTTACACGGCCCTCTCTTTTGGACAGAGAGGGAATGCGAAAAGGCCGGGTTAACCCCGGCCTTTTTATTTTACTGGTCTGCGGTCTTATCAAAACGACCCAGCACTTCGCGTTCATACGCCAGCGCTTTTTTACGGTCGAATTTGTGCTCCCACTTAGCGATAACCAGCACCGCCAGGGCGTTACCCACCACATTCAACGCCGTACGCGCCATGTCGAGGATACGGTCGACACCGGCGATAAACGCCAGACCTTCCAGCGGGATCCCTACGCTGCCCAGGGTTGCCAGCAGGACGACAAAGGAGACGCCAGGTACGCCTGCGATGCCTTTTGAGGTCACCATCAGGGTCAGCACCAGCACGATCTCCTGCCACAGAGACAGGTCAATGCCGTACAGCTGAGCAATAAAGATAGCCGCAATACTCTGGTACAGCGTTGAGCCGTCCAGGTTAAAGGAGTAGCCGGTTGGCACCACAAAGCTGGTAATCGATGCCGGCGCGCCGTAGGCCTCCATCTTCTCAATAATACGCGGCAGTACGCTTTCAGAGCTTGCCGTGGAGTACGCCAGAATCAACTCATCTTTGAGAATACGGATCAGGATCCAGATGCTCAGCCCACACAGGCGCGCCACAATTCCCAGTACCACCAGCGCGAAGAACAGGATAGCGAAGTGAACCAGAATCACCAGCTTCGCCAGCGGCCACAGGGAGGCGAAACCGAAGTTCGCCACGGTTACCGCGATAAGCGCAAACACCCCAACCGGCGCGTAGCGCATCACCATGTGAGTCACTTTGAACATGGTTTCAGAAATTGAGCGGAACACGGTGACCAGCGGTTCACGGTGCGTGGCAGGCAGGGAGGAGAGACCCAGACCAAACAACACCGAGAAGAAGATGATCGGCAGCATCTCGCCCTTCGCCATGGAAGCCACGATGTTGGTCGGCACCAGCGAAAGGATGGTTCCCATCAGGCCATGCGCGTGGCTCTGTACTTCAGCGGTAGTGCTTTGATATTTCGAAATATCCACCGTCGCCAGCTGCGACATATCGATCCCGGATCCTGGCTGGAACACGTTCGCCAGCGTGATGCCCAGAATGATGGCAATCGTCGTGATCACTTCGAAATAAAGAATTGTCTTCGCGCCGATACGGCCTAACTGTTTTGCATCCCCCACACCGGCAATGCCGACGACCAGCGTTGAGATAACAATCGGTACGACAATCATCTTGATCAGATGAATAAAGATATCCCCTGCCGGGGAGAGCAGGTTCGCAATCAGCCACTCGCGGCTGTCGCTGTGATAATGCAGGTAGCTACCCAGCAGGATACCCAGCACAAGGGCTAGCAAGATTTGCCAGGCCAGGCTGACTTTAACGTTTTTCATAGAAACTGACTTCCTCAATGAAGCGCCCTATTCACATAAACTGCATGAATATGGATACATACTGAAAGGGTATGAATTGTGTTGCGTTGGTTTATGGGATTTTTTAACGCGGCGTATGAGTATCATTTGCGCGGCATGTTGCGCAAGCCTTAAAGAACGGCACATTTCGCTGCAAAAAGCGGTCATGACGTGAGTTTGTCACAATTCCCATCAATAACTTTTTGTTATAAAAAGGCTTTTTTAATCTAAATTGTGAATAATCGGCACGGTGAATTATTTTCCTTCAAAGTTTCATTCGCTCATTTTTCATACTCTTCAAACAATGCGTGATCTGTAGCCCAAATAATAAACAAAGCTTGTAAAGCCCCTACTATTAACGTTTTTGCGACATATTATTAACATCTTACAAGGAGAAAAAAAGCCATGAGCCAAGTACATAAACACGACATTCCCGCAAACATTGCGGACCGTTGCCTGATAAACCCGGAGCAGTACCACGAGAAGTATCAGCAATCCGTCTCCAGCCCGGACGTCTTCTGGGGTGAGCAGGGCCATATTCTTGACTGGATTAAACCTTATCAGAAGGTGAAGAACACCTCCTTTGCGCCCGGCAACGTCTCCATAAAATGGTACGAAGACGGCACGCTGAACCTGGCAGCAAACTGTCTTGACCGCCACCTTGCCGAACGCGGTAATGAAACGGCCATTATCTGGGAGGGTGACGACGCCTCTCAAAGCAAACACATTACTTATAAAGAACTGCACCGCGACGTGTGCCGCTTTGCCAACGTTCTGCTGGAAAGGGGCATTAAAAAAGGCGACGTAGTGGCTATCTATATGCCAATGGTGCCTGAAGCGGCGGTAGCCATGCTGGCCTGCGCGCGTATCGGTGCGATTCACTCGGTGATTTTTGGCGGCTTCTCACCGGAAGCGGTAGCCGGACGTATTGTCGATTCCAGTTCGAAACTGGTGATCACGGCCGATGAAGGCGTGCGCGCTGGCCGTGGCATTCCCCTGAAGAAAAACGTCGATGAAGCGCTGAAAAATCCGAACGTGAAAACCGTCAGCAACGTCATCGTCCTCAAGCGTACCGGCGGCAAGATCGACTGGAACGAAGGACGCGACCTGTGGTGGAGCGATCTGATTGAAAAAGCCAGCGACCAGCATCAGCCGGAAGAGATGAACGCGGAAGATCCACTGTTTATTCTTTACACCTCCGGCTCAACCGGCAAACCGAAAGGCGTGCTGCACACCACCGGCGGCTATCTGGTCTATGCCGCTACCACCTTCAAGTACGTATTCGACTACCATCCGGGCGACATTTACTGGTGTACTGCCGACGTAGGCTGGGTCACCGGTCACAGCTACCTGCTTTACGGCCCGCTGGCCTGTGGTGCCACTACGCTGATGTTTGAAGGCGTACCGAACTGGCCAACGCCGGCGCGCATGTGTCAGGTGGTCGATAAACACAAGGTCAATATTCTCTATACCGCCCCAACGGCGATCCGCGCATTAATGGCGGAAGGCGATAAGGCCATTGAAGGCACTGACCGCTCTTCGCTGCGCATCCTCGGTTCCGTTGGCGAGCCCATCAACCCGGAAGCCTGGGAGTGGTACTGGAAGAAAATCGGCAACGAAAAATGTCCGGTAATGGACACCTGGTGGCAGACCGAAACCGGCGGCTTTATGATCACCCCTATGCCGGGTGCGACGCAGTTAAAAGCCGGTTCAGCAACTCAACCGTTCTTCGGCGTACAACCTGCGCTGGTGGATAACGAAGGTAATCCGCTGGACGGGGCCACCGAAGGCAATCTGGTGATCACCGATTCCTGGCCGGGCCAGGCGCGTACCCTGTTCGGCGACCACGAGCGCTTTGAGCAGACCTACTTCTCGACCTTTAAAAACATGTACTTTAGCGGTGACGGCGCCCGGCGTGACGAGGACGGTTATTACTGGATAACCGGGCGCGTGGACGACGTGCTGAACGTCTCCGGCCACCGTCTGGGTACCGCGGAGATTGAATCCGCGCTGGTATCTCATCCGAAGATCGCCGAAGCCGCCGTCGTCGGGATCCCACACAACATTAAAGGCCAGGCGATTTACGCCTACGTCACGCTGAATCATGGCGAAGAGCCGTCACCAGAGCTGTATGCCGAGGTGCGCAACTGGGTACGTAAAGAGATTGGCCCGCTTGCCACGCCGGACGTACTGCACTGGACCGACTCTCTGCCGAAAACCCGCTCAGGCAAAATTATGCGCCGCATATTGCGCAAAATCGCAGCCGGTGACACCAGCAACCTCGGTGATACCTCAACGCTTGCCGATCCTGGCGTGGTGGAAAAACTGCTCGAAGAGAAGCAGTCCATCGCAATGCCATCGTAACGCGATCCCCCCTCTCCCCCCCGGGAGAGGGAATAAAAAAACCTCCCCTATAAATACTTCTGGAGACCTCTGATGAATAACGATATTTGTCAGCAGATAGAGAATAGTGCGCACTACAGGGAGCTCGTGGATAAACGGCAACGGTTTGCCTTCTTACTTTCCATCATCATGCTGATTATTTACGTCGGCTTTATTCTGCTGATTGCCTTTGCCCCACACTGGCTCGGTACGCCGCTGCACGCGGGCACCAGCGTCACGCGCGGAATTCCGATTGGGATTGGCGTGATAATCATTTCGTTTGTGCTGACCGGCGTGTACGTCTGGCGCGCCAATGGCGAATTCGATCGTCTTAACAGAGCAGTCCTGGCAGAGGTAAAAGCATCATGAAGAGAGTCCTGACGGCGCTTGCCGCCACACTTCCCTTTGCCGCCAACGCCGCTGATGCCATCACCGGCGAGGTACAGCGCCAGCCAACCAACTGGCAGGCGATTACCATGTTCCTGATTTTCGTGCTGCTGACGCTGTACATCACGTACTGGGCCTCGAAACGCGTGCGCTCCCGTAATGATTACTACACCGCAGGCGGCAACATTACCGGTTTTCAGAACGGGCTGGCGATTGCAGGCGACTTTATGTCCGCCGCCTCCTTCCTCGGTATCTCCGCGCTGGTGTACACCTCCGGCTACGATGGTCTGATTTACTCCCTCGGCTTCCTTGTGGGCTGGCCGATTATTTTGTTCCTGATCGCAGAACGCTTGCGCAACCTGGGCCGCTATACCTTCGCAGACGTGGCCTCCTACCGGCTGAAGCAGGGGCCGATTCGTACCCTCTCCGCCTGCGGCTCGCTGGTGGTGGTCGCGCTGTATCTGATTGCGCAGATGGTCGGCGCGGGTAAATTGATCGAACTGTTGTTCGGCCTGAACTACCACATCGCGGTGGTGCTGGTGGGTGTGCTGATGGTGATGTACGTCCTGTTCGGCGGCATGCTGGCCACGACCTGGGTGCAAATCATCAAAGCGGTCCTGCTGCTGTTCGGCGCCAGCTTTATGGCCTTTATGGTCATGAAACACGTCGGGTTCAGCTTCAATAATCTGTTCACTGAAGCGATGGCGGTACACCCGAAAGGGGAAGCGATCATGAGCCCTGGCGGGCTGGTGAAAGACCCTATTTCTGCGCTTTCGCTCGGTCTGGGTCTGATGTTTGGTACGGCCGGCTTGCCACACATCCTGATGCGTTTCTTCACCGTGAGCGATGCGCGTGAAGCGCGCAAAAGCGTCTTCTACGCCACGGGCTTTATGGGTTACTTCTACATCCTGACCTTTATCATTGGTTTTGGCGCCATCATGCTGGTGGGGGCGAATCCGGCGTTTAAAGACGCGGCGGGCGGGCTGATTGGCGGTAACAACATGGCGGCAGTGCATCTGGCCGACGCGGTAGGCGGTAACCTGTTCCTTGGCTTTATCTCGGCCGTGGCCTTCGCCACCATCCTCGCGGTGGTTGCCGGGCTGACGCTGGCGGGCGCGTCTGCGGTATCGCACGACCTCTATGCCAACGTTATCCGCAAAGGTGCAAGCGAACGTGATGAGCTGAAAGTCTCGAAAATCACCGTGCTGGTGCTGGGCGTGGTCGCTATTCTGCTGGGGATTTTGTTCGAGAAGCAGAACATCGCCTTTATGGTGGGGCTGGCCTTCTCCATTGCGGCAAGCTGTAACTTCCCTATCATCCTGCTCTCCATGTACTGGTCAAAACTGACCACCCGTGGGGCGATGATTGGCGGCTGGCTGGGGCTTTTGACGGCAGTGATTCTGATGGTCCTTGGCCCGACGATTTGGGTACAGATCCTCGGTCACGAAAGCGCTATCTTCCCGTATGAATACCCGGCGCTGTTCTCCATTGCCGTGGCGTTTATTGGTATCTGGGTCTTTTCCGCGACCGATAACTCGCCGGAAGGTAACCTGGAGCGTGAGAAATTCCGCGCCCAGTTTATCCGCTCACAAACGGGTCTGGGCGTCGAGCAAGGCCGCGCGCACTAACCTCGTCTCCCCGGCCTTACCGGCCGGGGAAATCAGAACATCACCCACGCCACCAGCGGTGCAATCAGTACCATCACCACGCCCGAGAGCATCATTACCAGGCTTGCCACCACCCCTTCCTGCTGCCCGAGTTCATACGAACGTGCCGTTCCCGCACCGTGCGATGCCGCGCCAAATCCCGCCCCTTTCGCCATTCCTTCACGGATCGACAGCCGCAAAAAAAGCATGTCGCCAACCGCCATCCCGAAGACGCCCGTCACGACCACAAATAACGCGACCAGATCCGGCTGTCCGCCGAGCGGCTTGGCCGCGGCCAGCGCAAACGGGGTGGTGACCGAACGGACGGCCAGGCTGCGCTGAATTTCATCGGGCAGCGTAAATAGCCGGGCCAGCCAGACGGAACTGCAGACCGCCACCACCGTGGCCGTGATCACGCCAGCGCTGAGCGACATCCAGTGGCGTTTGATGATCGCCAGGTTGTCATACACCGGTACCGCAAAGGCAATGGTCGCAGGCCCCAGTAGCCACAGCAGCCAGTGGGATTCCCCAATGTAGTTCTGCCAGGAGATATGCCCGAAGACCAGCATCAGGACCAGCAGGATCGGCGTGAAGACCAGCGGCATCAGCGGCAGCGCGTGAAAACGGCGATACAGCCGTTTATTGGCAAAGTAGATCGCCAGGGTGGCAATCAGGCACAACACGCTTATCTGGAAGTTAGTCATGCTTTTGCCTGCTGATTTCAAACCGATACACTTTATCAACCACCCAGGCGGTGGCCCCCAGCACCATCAGCGTGCTCAGCGCAATGACCGCGAAGATGCGCCAGCCATCTACCCTCAGCAGTTGCGCATAGTTCACCACCGCGACCACGGCAGGCACAAAGAACAGCAGCATCTCCGCCAGCAGCCAGCGCGCGCCGGCGCGTACCCAGTTGAGGGGGATAACGCGGCAGAGGATAAGCGTCAGCATCAGCACCATTCCGACCAGGTTGGCAGGCAGCGGCAGATGCAACCAGTTGACAAGATATTCCGCGAAAACAAACAGTCCCGCATAAAGCAGTACCTGAACCGGTACCTGAAGTCGTTGCACAACGGCAGGCGTAACACGGCTTAACGCCATGGCCATGGGGGTTTTCCTCAAAAATGAGACGAGGCGCCAGTATAGTGAGCGCACGTAATGGACTGAAATGAATTAAAATCATCAAAGGTATAGTTCCGAGGAATAATCATGGACATAAGAACGCTGCGCTATTTTGTCGAAGTGGTTCGTCAGCAAAGTTTTACCCGCGCAGCGGAGAAGTTGTTTGTCACCCAACCCACCATCAGCAAGATGCTGAAAAACCTCGAAGATGAACTGAACTGCACCCTGCTTATCCGCGACGGACGCAAGCTGCTGCTGACCGATACCGGGCGGGTCGTCTTTGAACGCGGGCTGGCGATCCTGGCGGAGTTCCGCCAGCTGGAAGCGGAGCTTGGCGATATCAATCACCTGACAAAAGGGCTGCTGCGCCTCGGCATCCCGCCGATGGTTGGGATGATGATGGCCGGCCCCATCAGCCTGTTTCGCCAGCGTTATCCCGGCGTTGAGCTGAAAATTTCCGAGTTTGGCGGCTTAACGGTTCAACAGGCGGTCACCAACGGCGAGCTGGATGTCGCCATGACCGCCCTCCCCGTGGAAGAAGAGAGCGGTCTGGCGACGCTGCCGCTCTTTAGCCACCCGCTGTGCGTGCTGGTCCCCCGCTCTGGTGACTGGCTGAAGGTCGACACGGTGAAACCCGAACGGCTCGGTGAACACCCGCTGCTGATTTACAACGAAGATTTCGCCCTCAGCCGCCAGCTGATGGCGCTGTTTAATCAACACAACGTGAAGCCGCGCATTGCGGTGCGCAGCGGGCAGTGGGATTTCCTGGCCGCGATGGTGCAGGCTGGCGTCGGCATTGCGATATTGCCGCAGCCGATTTGCGAACGGCTCGATAAAAACACCCTGCGCTGGATCCCGCTGGAAAGCGATTTGCACTGGCAATTAGGGATGATTTGGCGCGAAGGGGTTTATTTATCGCACAGCGCGCAGGCGTGGCTGAAATGCTGTGAAGGATTTTGGGTTCCCTGACCCTCTCCGGGCGGAGAGGGTCAGGGTGAGGGCATCAGCCCGCACGGACTACTGATTCTCTATCAGCAAGGCTTCCAGCAAATCCAGATCGTGCAGCAGTTTTTGCAGCGTCTCATTGCTGATTTGCCGCGTGGCGCGCAGATGGTACAGCTCGGCACGCTCTGAGCGCAGCGCCGCCAGACGGAACCGGCGCTCCAGGTTCTCCTCCTGCAGCGAACTTTCCACATCGTTGCGGCCATCGGCACGACGACGCAGGTTACCAATCACGCGCGAGCTCACTTCAGTCAGCAGCTGGTTGTCGATGTTCTCTTCCGTGTCCGCCGCAAGACGTTCTTCCATCTTCTGAATGGCCACAATCGCCACTTCAGCGGTCGCCGCGCGGGCAATACGCTCCTCTTTATGCTGCTGAGTCGAGTCACCCGTCTCAATATGCTGCAGCAGAAGAGGCAGCATTATCACGCCGACAAACAGTGAGAACAGAATCACCCCTGCCGCCAGGAACACCAGTTCATAGCGCGCCGGGAAGACATCGCCCGTGGGCAGCAGCAGCGGAATGGACAGCACACCGGCAAGCGTAATTGCCCCGCGAACGCCAGCAAAAGAAGCAATCAGCAGCTCGCGCGTGGTCCACGAGCCAAACTCCATCGGTTTTTTCGTCAGGAAGCGCATGCTGAATTTTTTCATCGTCCACAGCCAGCCGAAACGCACCAGCATCAGCGCCATGTAGATCAGCACGATATCGGTGAACAACATCCACGTTTCGACGTTCGGGTCGGCCTCTGCCGCCACCAGCGAGGATTCCATGATGCCCGGTAACTGCAGGCCCAGGAGCAGGAATACCATCCCGTTAAAGACAAATTCCAGCATCGCCCAGGTGCTGTTCGCACGCAGGCGCATGGCCAGCGGCGCGCGGCGCATTACGCCGGAGCGGGTGATGGTCATCCCTGCCGCCACCGCCGCCAGAATGCCCGACACGCCGATATGCTCGGCAATCAGGTAAGAGGCAAACGGCAGAAGGAACAGCAGCACAATCTGTGTCGCCGGTTCATCGCCGCCCCAGCGGCTGAGGAAGCGCAGCGAACGACCATACAGCCAGCTCACCACAAACCCGGCCAGGATACCGCCAATCGCCACCTTGAAGAATTCCAGGGTCGCGCCGCCCACGGTAAAGATCATCGTGCCCATCGCGACGGCCACGGCAAATTTCAGGGCAACCAGGCCAGAGGCGTCATTCATCAGCGCCTCACCCTGTAAAATCCCCATGATTTTCTTCGGAATACGGCCTTCACCGACAATGCCGGACAACGCCACGGCATCGGTTGGTGACAGTACCGCGGCCAGCGCAAAGGCCGGAATTAACGGAATGCCCGGTACCGCCCAGTAGATCAGGAAGCCAATCCCGACCACCGTGACCACCACGAGCGCCAGCGCCAGGCCTAATATCTCTCGCCCGTGCTCAAGGAATTCACGCGTGGGCGTTTTCCAGCCATCGGCAAACAGCAGCGGCGGAATAAACAGCACGAGGAACAGTTCGGGGTCGAACTCCACGTGCAGGCCAAACGTCGGCCACGCCAGCAGCGCGCCGATGGCAATTTGCATTAATGGCAGGGGGACCTGAAAGGGCAGTACGCGTGTGACTACCCCGGAGAGCGAGACCACAAGAGTCATGATGAGTATTGTGAAGAAGATTTCCATGCGTTCCCTGTTTGCTGTGTTTCTTAAAAGCCAAACCTAAGGCGTCGTGCCTGTTATTCTATCTTCCCCAGAGTAACGCAAAAGACAACGGGATGAGTCCTGAAAATAAAAACGGGCGGCCTGAGCCACCCGTTTTCGCATCAATGGACAACTTAGATTGCCCAGCCGCCCGCGTAGAACGCCACCAGCGCGACGGCAATCACAACGGTACCGATGTTCAGCTTACGCCACTCGCCGGAGACCAGACGCCCAATCACCAGCGACGCGAAACCGATCATGATGCCGGTAACGATATTACAGGTCAGCACGATAAAGACCGCCGTGATAAGGCCTGACATCGCATCCACAAAATCAGCAAAATCGATTTTCGCCACGTTGCTCAGCATCAGCAAACCAACGTACATCAGCGCAGGTGCGGTCGCGTAGGCCGGCACCAGGTAGGAGAGCGGAGAGAGGAACAGGATCAGCAGGAACAGCACGCCAACGGTAATGGCCGTCAGGCCGGTTTTACCGCCTGCCGCCGTACCCGCAGCGGACTCGATATACACCGCAGCCGGAGCCGCGCCCACCAGACCCGAGAAGACGCTGCTCAGGGAGTCGGTGGTCAGCGCTTTGCCGCCATCGATAATCTGACCGTCTTTATCCAGCAGGTTCGCCTGACCCGCGACGGCACGGATGGTACCCGTTGCATCAAACACCGCGGTCATCACCAGCGCCAGCACGCTTGGCAGGATCACCGGGTTCAACGCCCCCATGATATCCAGACTGCCAATCAGAGAGTTGCCTTTGTCATCACTCAGCGACGGCATGGCGAAAATCCCGGAGAAGTGAACGTTAGGATCGAAAATCAGGCCAACAATGGACACCCCGATAATGGTCAGCAAAATGCCGCCCGGGACTTTCAGTTTTTCCAGACCAATAATCACCGCCAGACCGATCAGGGACATAATGACCGGGAAGCTCGCGAAGTGCCCCAACGCCACCGGCAGACCGTCCAGCGGGTTCTTGATCACCAGGCCGACGCCGTTTGCGGCAATCAGCAGCAGGAACAGCCCGATACCAATGCCGGTGCCATGCGCCACGCCCTGAGGCAGGTTGCGCAAAATCCAGCTACGGATGCCGGTGGCGGAGATAACGGTAAACAGTACACCCATCAGGAACACGGCGCCGAGCGCAACCGGTACGCTGATGTGCTGACCCAGAACCAGGCTGAAAGCGGTAAAGGCGGTCAACGAGATTGCACAACCGATCGCCAGCGGCAGGTTCGCCCACAGGCCCATCACGATGGAGCCAACGCCCGCCACGAGACAGGTAGCAACAAAGACGGCCGCCGGCGGGAAGCCTGCTTTACCCAGCATACCCGGAACGACAATGACGGAGTAAACCATCGCCAGAAACGTGGTCAGACCGGCAACGATTTCCTGGCGCACGTTGCTGCCGCGAGCCGAAATTTTAAAGATGGCGTCAAGCGAACCGCCAGTACGCGCAGATGGCGTAGACATAGAAAACATCCCCTGAGAGTTTTTATAGAAAGTCCGTAAGCGTGGTGGAGACGCCACTGCCAGCTAAACGTCAAATCCGTGTTTTGCATTTGCGACGAAAGGGGCGTCACAGAAAAAGCAAACGTTTAGCTCCGCGCTTACAAACGGGTTGTCAAATTAAGGCAAACGATTATCTAGCCTAATCCCCGCCCTTTTCAACTGAACTTTATCGTTTTTCGCTAAAATTCCCTTATGACGCTGAAGAAATAAACAGAGGATGCGCAAACGTTATCGTCTGTGCGCAATTTGTTTACATTTCACTCCCCACCCGGAATCGATAACGGGCCACCTTGCTCCAGCGTTTTTTGCCAGCCAGGGCTGCTCTCCACTTTTTTCTTCCAGGCCTGGGTATGCGGGAGGTTATCAATACCACCGCGCGCCAGCAGGGCAAAAATCGGGAAGCTCATCTGCATATCCGCCATGCTGAGCGCGTCGCCGGCAAACCAGCTGTTTTCGGCAAGATGCGACTCAATAAAGCGTGCATGGGTTTCAAGCTGGCGGTTGAGATACGCTTTTTGCACTCCCTGCCCCAGCGCTTTACCCAACGTGCGGATGCCAAACGGCACGGGCGGCTTACCGAGGCTACTGAAAACCAGCTTCATCAACAGCAGCGGCATTAGCGAACCTTCGGCATAGTGCAACCAGAAGCGGTACTGCACCTTATGCGCAGGATCCAGAGGCTTAAGCCGCGACTCAGGATCGTAGGTTTCCTGAAGATATTCGAGGATGGCCCCCGACTCGGCGAGGATCAGGCCGTTATCTTCAATAACCGGCGATTTGCCCAACGGGTGCACTTTTTTGAGCGACTCAGGCGCCAGCATGCTCTTTTCGCGCTGGTAACGAACAATCTCATAGGGCAGGGAAAGTTCTTCCAGCGCCCAGATCACACGGTGTGAGCGGGACTGGTTCAGGTGGTGTACCGTGAGCATTGTGTTCTCCTTTTATTCATACTTTTTAACTATAGAAAATCGAACAACACCGCGAAAAAAATTCGCCTAAAAAACGGCCTGACCGACTGGCGAAAAGACGGGTCTTGCATAGAATTAAAGTGTCAGCACAATCCGGAACCTCCCCAACACGCTCGACATGAGGGGTGCTGATGTCGGGGGAAACCCTCCCGTGAACCAGCGGGATAGAGTGAAAGACAAAGACCGGGAAAAACTAAAGCGCCCTTTTGTGGCGCTTTAGTTCTTTATGAGGTGCGGTTTTCCGCCGGATCTCAGTCTTCCTCCAGCAACCGCGCCCCTGTCCCCTGCTCACCCAGCCTGTCGCCCGGGTTACGCAACGGACAATCACTGCGCGACAAACAGCCGCAGCCAATACATCCGTCCAGTTCATCACGCAGCGCTACCAGCGTGTGAATGCGTCGATCCAGCTCTTCACGCCACTGAGAGGAAAGCTCTTTCCACTCTTTCGGGCTGAGAGAGTGCCCTTCCGGCAGCACGCCGAACGCATCGCCGATGGTGGCCAGGGGGATTCCGATTCGTTGGGCAATTTTGATAATTGCGACATAACGGAGCACGTCACGCGTGTAGCGTCGCTGGTTTCCGGCGTTTCGGATGCTTTTAATTAACCCTTTGCTTTCATAGAAGTGGAGCGCCGACACCGCAACGCCGCTTCGCTTCGCCACTTCGCCGGGGGTTAACAACGCTTTAATTCGCGGCAATCTCTTTTCCATAAAACCTCTTTACCTCAAGTTAACTTGAGGAATTATACTCGCCCGCAGAGAAAACGACGAATCAACCAGGGCAGTTGTATCTACAGAGGGGCAACCTTATGTCGCATCAGCAAATTATTCAGACACTTATTGAATGGATTGATGAACATATCGACCAACCGTTGAACATTGATGTGGTCGCTAAAAAATCCGGCTATTCGAAATGGTATTTACAGAGAATGTTCCGTACCGTTATGCACCAGACGCTGGGTGAGTACATTCGTCAGCGCAGACTGCTGCTGGCGGCGCAGGCCTTACGCTCAACGCAGCGGCCCATTTTTGATATCGCGATGGATCTGGGATATGTGTCGCAACAAACCTTTTCCCGCGTGTTTCGCCGCGAGTTTGACCGCACACCGAGCGACTATCGCCACCAGTTGAATTAATGACTCTCAATGCAAAGGTTGCTGCTGCCAGGTCATAAACTCCTGGGGCGGCATCGCTTTCGCGAAGTGCCATCCCTGACAGAACTGAACGCCACGTTTCAACAACCAGCTCACCTGTTCTGCCGTTTCCACCCCTTCCGCAATGGTTTTAAGCCGCAGGCTTTGTGCCATCTCAATAATATGCTCGGCGATAAGGTGGCTGGTGCTGTTGGTTGTTAGGGTGTCGATAAAGGATTTGTCGATTTTCAGAATATCGACATTCAGCGAATAAAGGTTGTGCAGGTTAGAGTAACCCGTTCCAAAATCATCAATCGCCACTTCGTAACCCGCCTGACGGAACGCCTGAATAACCGGAGTGGTTTTAGGGACATCAATAAAACCGCGCTCCGTGACTTCGATTTTAATTTGCTGCGCACGCACGGCGTAGTGTCGGGCCTTGTCCGAAATCATGGCGATCAGCCGTGAAGAGTGGAAATCCGTGGCCGACAGGTTAATCGAAATATAGAGATGCGGATGCGTTGCCAGGAATGTGCCCAGATCGCTGAATACCTCTTCGACAACATAATCCGTAATTCGCTCGCTCATGCCCTCTTTTTCCGCCAGCGGAATAAATTCAGCCGGGCTCATGACCGGTCCGTTAAAGCCAGGCCAGCGTAATAACGCCTCGGCTCCCACGCACTGGTTGTTCTTGATATCAATAATCGGCTGATAGTGGACACAAAGCTGGCGTTTATTGAGCGCTCGCTGCAGTAACCGCCCGGGAGAATTGAGTTCACGATGGGTGCGAGACCACACCAGCAAAATAATTATGCTGCAGATCATCCCCAGCGGTAGCGTCAACGTCGCCTGGTGATAAAGCATTTCATAAAAACGTTTATTCGACGTCGACACGATAGCGGCAATAGGCCGTTTTGGGGATTTGACGACCGTATAAAAACGGTTATCTTTTTGAAATACCGATTCCTTATCCCGAATCATCGAACTTAATAAAGAAACATTCGCGCGCTGACTGACGGAAAAGAATGCATTCGTTACCGTGTCGTATACCCCCCACGAAAGGGAATGATCTGTCGACATTACTTCGCTGTAGGAAAGCGGATTGACCACCACAACATAATTTCCGCGCTGCATATATGTCATTTTATAGCCAGTAAAAAATGGCGTATCGCGATAATAATAGATAGCAACGTCAGGTTTACGTGTGTAATTAGCAGTGGATATCAGATAAGGACTGGCGGGTGTAAAAACGGTCGAACAAAGAAAATTCTGACCTTCAGCATAAATTAAATCCGCAACAAACAGACGACCGCGAACAACGTTCAACATATATTGGCGATGTTCTGGTGTACAACGTTCACCCTGATATTTTTCAGCCTCGTAGCGGGCCAGATCAACCTGTTGAATTACCAGTTCTGTTTTGTCTAACGCCAGTTCAGCAAAGGTACGTAGCTGGGCGCTTGTTTCCGACACGGCTCTTATCTGGGCAAACCATAGCGCAAGCATCACCGGCAGCATAACTACCATGATGATCCCTACCACCCTGAGCATCTTGCGCCGCGCGCTACGATTCATTTCCCGCCCTATATCCCTGCATGTTGTACGCCTGTAGTAATGAAGGCCGGATGCTTTGTTTAACAGGTGATTACGTTGCATGAATCATGCGAAGTTAGCAACTGACTTTTAGTATTAAAAATCTTAATTTTCGTTATGACGATAATATTTTCCCGTAAGCTAAACTGTAAGTATTCGTTCCGTTTCAATTAAGGAAAATAATTATCCAGCGGGTACGGGAGGTTTTAAGATAACACAACAGAGGATCGTTGATTAAGCCAAACTTCTGGCAGTGTGAAAAAACAACAACGGCAACATGACATTTTATGCTATTTACTCGCGCGTATTTTGGTTTTTGATTTATAAATAATCAGCAGCCACCACCGTTTTCCCCCGACCCGTACGCTTGGCGTCATATAATGCTTTATCGGCACGCATCAGTAATCCTGAAGTATCGCGTTGGCCCTGGCAGACCTCCACCGCCCCGGCGCTGAATGACAGCACCAGCTTTTTCTCTCCCACCACGAGCGGGTTGGTTTTGAGGGCAGTACGTAGCCTCGCCGAAAAAAGGGCGCCCGCGTTGCCGTCGGTTCGTGCCAGCAGGAGTAAAAACTCCTCGCCGCCCACACGGCCAAGCGCAGCGTTCTCGGGGCTTAACTCACGGATAGCCTGGCAAAAGTGGATAAGCGCCCGATCGCCCACCTGATGCCCCCACCGATCGTTGATCTGTTTGAAAAAATCCAGGTCAAACATGAGCACGCAAAAATGGCTGTCAGCATCCTGCCTGGCATTTGCCGCCAGCGCGGATTCCAGCTGCTGTAAAATGGTTGAACGGTTAAAACACCCGGTAAGATCGTCCGTGGTGGCTTTCACTTCCAGCTGCTGTTCGGCTTTTTTACGCTCGGTAATATCAAGCCCGATATTCAGGACTGAGCTGTCCGGCAGCAGAATGTTTGACCACAAAACCGTCAACGGCGTACCGTCTTTACGCAGTGGATGCCACTCGTACATATCCTTTAGCGGCGAGACATTTACCGACTCCCTGACCCGTCGCCGCTCTTCCGGGTCGGGGTAAAACAGTGAGAGCGGATCGGCATGGGCGCTGATCTCCGCCATTGTCCAGCCAAACACTTTTTCACACTCAGCATTCCACAGCACGCAGCGGTTAAATTTATCGAATGAGTTCATTAAAACAGGCGCTCGTTCAAACAGGGTTTTATATTGGGTCACCACACGCTGCATTTCCTGCGCTGTTTTTTCACGAACGATAATTTCTGAAAAATAGTCTTTTAATTTTTCGATCAGTACCGCAACAATACTTTTCAGGATGGCCAGAGAATATAACGGCTCAGCAAACGCCAGAAAGAAATAGCCGCTGCCTTGTCCGTTATGGGTTGAAAGCTTACATAACACCCCGCTTTGCAATTGCGAATAGCCAGGATGATGAGCGGAGAATAATGCGCGGCCGATATTCTCTTTCCAGTAGACGACCCGCCACGCGCGGTGATGCTTCTCCAGCAGGGTACCGGCAAGAAAATCGGCCACCTCAAATGAGTGACAGGTCACTTCACCCGCACAGACCACGCGCTGCAGCCCGTCAGTATCAACGCTAATCCAGGCCAGGCTTGCCCCGAAGGCCCGGTTGATCGTCTCAAGCATCTCGCCCAGCGAACAATGGGCGTGAAGCTGGGGCATCAGATCTGCCAGCGCATGCAACGCCCGCAGGCTGTCATTAACAATCTCACGTCGTTTTTCTTTCATTTTTTTCGCAGATTATTAAGCGTTAAACCGGACGCAACTTTCTTCAGATTCAAAAATCGGCGAGCCAGAGCAGGATGCTGAATATCAGCACAGCTGGAGTGCGAGACGTTGTGTGTAATTAAAAACGTACAAAGAGAAAAAAACCAATAAAATTCAAAAACCTGAATTATAGAATGCGAGTAAATTTATTTATCCACTCAAGCATAATCCAAAGGGTTGTTGCTGTAAACGTTCTATAGCACACCTCAATTTGAAGAGGTTTTGTTATCTCAATGAATTTATTACCTGGAAGCGATAAAAGGGGGTCATTAGCGTGCAAAGATATATTTTCCCCTCAATCCTCGTGCGACGCCTGGCTGTGATAATTCCTGCTTTTTTCACCCTTCTGAGGCTGGCGAATAAATCAACAAATGTGATATAGTTCACACATATTGTGTAACGAGAAACACTGTTTCATTCAGTTCGTCTGTTTTGTTGAGGATGGGTTTTATGGCAACCATTACTACCAGCATGGTTCTCCTGCGCTGGCCTTTGTTAAGTGCGGTGCTGATGTTCCTGGCCAGCACGCTAAACATTCAGTTTCGTAAATCTGACTATGCTGGCCTTGCTGTCATCAGCACCCTGTTGGGGTTGGGCGCAGCATGCTGGTTCGCAACGGGCCTGCTTGGCATCACCCTGCTGGATCTCGCTGCCGTCTGGGAAAATATTAAAGTGGTCATGGTGGAAGCCATGAGCCATACCCCGCCAGACTGGCCGATGGTGATTACCTGATCCCTGAGATGAATAAAAAAACCCAGACCGAGGTCTGGGTTTTTTGTTTTAAACCGTCGGATATCAGAACGGAATATCGTCGTCGAAGTCCATTGGGGGTTCGTTAGACGGTGCTGGCGCGGACTGCTGCTGTGGGCGAGACTGCGCGCCACCGCTGAACTGGTTGCCGCCCTGTGGCTGCTGAGGCTGACCCCAACCGCCCTGCTGCTGCTGACCGCCACCTGCTGGTGCGCCACCGCCCTGACGGCCACCGAGCATCTGCATGGTGCCACCCACGTTGACCACAACTTCCGTGGTGTACTTCTCAGCGCCGGCTTGATCGGTCCATTTGCGGGTACGCAGTTGGCCTTCAATATAAACCTGAGAACCTTTACGCAGATACTCACCAGCCACTTCCGCCAGTTTGCCAAACAGCACAACGCGGTGCCATTCGGTCTGCTCTTTCATCTCACCGGTCGCTTTATCACGCCAGGATTCGGAAGTAGCCAGCGTAATGTTGGCAACTGCGCCACCACTCGGCATGTAGCGTACTTCCGGGTCCTGGCCCAGATTACCGACGAGAATCACCTTGTTTACGCCTCTGCTGGCCATGTTCGTGTCTCCTGAATACGTTTCTTAATAGTGTAAACGCGCGAGTGTACCATTTCCACGCTGCAATTTGCATAGTTGCGTAGTCGGTTCCGAAATCTCTCGCGAACTCGACATTGTTACACAGTGAATCAGAAAATGCATTCCAATACTGTATATTCAAACAGGTCATTTTGTGTCATAATTAGCCGTTTCTGACAGCCGTTTGTCCTTCAAACAAACCAGGCAATCCGTGTTCCAACCGGGAAAGGTGAATGGATAAGATCGAAGTTCGGGGCGCCCGCACCCACAATCTCAAGAATATCAACCTCATAATCCCTCGCGACAAACTCATCGTCGTGACCGGGCTTTCGGGGTCTGGCAAATCCTCACTGGCTTTCGACACTTTATATGCCGAAGGACAGCGTCGTTACGTGGAGTCACTCTCTGCATACGCACGTCAGTTCCTGTCACTAATGGAAAAACCGGATGTAGACCATATTGAAGGGTTATCACCTGCTATCTCCATTGAGCAGAAATCCACCTCGCATAACCCGCGTTCAACGGTTGGTACGATTACCGAAATTCATGACTACCTGCGTCTGCTGTATGCACGCGTGGGTGAACCGCGCTGCCCGGATCACGACGTCCCGCTGGCCGCGCAGACCGTAAGCCAGATGGTGGATAACGTGCTGTCGCAGCCGGAAGGTAAACGCCTGATGCTGCTGGCGCCCATCATTAAAGAACGTAAGGGCGAGCACACTAAAACGCTGGAGAACCTGGCAAGCCAGGGCTATATCCGCGCCCGTATCGACGGCGAAGTGTGTGACCTGTCGGATCCGCCTAAGCTGGAGCTGCAGAAAAAGCACACCATCGAAGTGGTGATTGACCGTTTCAAAGTCCGTGACGATCTGGCGACCCGCCTGGCCGAATCCTTCGAAACCGCGCTGGAACTCTCTGGCGGTACGGCCGTGGTCTCCGATATGGACAACCCGAAAGCGGAAGAGCTGCTCTTCTCCGCCAACTTTGCCTGTCCGATTTGTGGTTACAGCATGCGCGAGCTGGAGCCGCGTCTGTTCTCGTTCAACAACCCGGCGGGCGCCTGTCCGACGTGTGACGGGCTGGGCGTGCAGCAATATTTTGACCCGGACCGGGTGATCCAAAACCCGGAGCTGTCGCTGGCTGGCGGTGCGATCCGCGGATGGGATCGCCGCAACTTCTACTATTTCCAGATGCTGAAGTCGCTGGCAGAGCACTATAAATTCGACGTCGAAGCCCCGTGGGCCAGCCTGAACCCGAACGTGCACAAAGTGGTGCTGTTCGGTTCCGGCAAAGAGAACATCGAGTTCAAGTACATGAACGATCGCGGTGATACCTCCGTGCGCCGTCACCCGTTTGAAGGGGTGCTGCACAATATGGAGCGCCGCTACAAAGAGACCGAATCCAGCGCGGTTCGCGAGGAGCTGGCGAAGTTTATCAGCAACCGTTCCTGTGCGACCTGTGAAGGTACGCGTCTGCGCCGTGAAGCTCGCCATGTGTTTGTTGAAAACACGGCGCTGCCGACCATCTCAGACATGAGCATCGGTCACGCGATGGACTTCTTCAACAACCTGAAGCTCTCCGGCCAGCGCGCCAAAATCGCGGAAAAAGTGCTGAAAGAGATCGGCGATCGTCTGAAGTTCCTGGTGAACGTCGGCCTGAATTACCTGACGCTTTCCCGCTCCGCAGAGACCCTCTCCGGTGGCGAAGCTCAGCGTATCCGCCTCGCGAGCCAGATTGGCGCAGGCCTGGTCGGCGTGATGTATGTACTGGATGAACCCTCAATCGGCCTGCACCAGCGTGACAACGAGCGTCTGCTCGGCACGCTTGTCCACCTGCGTAATCTCGGTAACACGGTGATTGTGGTTGAGCACGATGAAGACGCGATCCGCGCCGCTGACCACGTTATCGATATCGGCCCGGGCGCTGGCGTACACGGCGGCCAGGTGGTCGCGGAAGGAACGCTGAAAGATATTATGGCGGTGCCGGAGTCATTGACCGGCCAGTACATGAGCGGCAAGCGCAAGATTGAAGTGCCGAAACAGCGTGTACCGGCGAACCCGGAAAAAGTGCTGAAGCTGACCGGCGCCCGCGGCAACAACCTGAAAGATGTGACGCTGACGCTGCCGGTTGGGCTGTTTACCTGTATCACCGGCGTATCCGGTTCCGGTAAGTCGACGCTGATCAACGATACGCTGTTCCCGATTGCGCAGACGCAGCTGAACGGCGCGACGCTGGCCGAACCGGCGCCGTACCTTGACATCCAGGGGCTGGAGCATTTCGATAAAGTGATCGATATCGATCAGAGTCCAATCGGGCGGACTCCGCGTTCCAACCCTGCCACCTATACGGGCGTGTTCACACCCGTACGTGAACTGTTTGCAGGTGTGCCGGAAGCGCGTTCACGCGGGTATACGCCAGGACGTTTCAGCTTTAACGTGCGCGGCGGACGCTGTGAAGCGTGCCAGGGCGACGGGGTTATCAAGGTTGAGATGCACTTCCTGCCGGATATTTACGTGCCGTGCGACCAGTGCAAAGGCAAACGCTATAACCGCGAAACGCTGGAAATTAAGTACAAAGGCAAAACCATACACGAAGTGCTGGATATGACCATCGAAGAGGCGCGTGAGTTCTTTGACGCGGTCCCTGCGCTGGCGCGTAAGCTGCAGACGCTGATGGATGTGGGCCTGACCTATATTCGTCTGGGGCAGTCTGCCACCACGCTGTCTGGCGGTGAAGCACAGCGCGTGAAGCTGGCGCGTGAGCTCTCCAAACGCGGTACCGGCCAGACGCTGTACATTCTCGATGAGCCGACCACCGGTCTGCACTTTGCCGATATCCAGCAGCTGCTTGATGTTCTGCATCAGCTTCGCGATCAGGGCAACACGATTGTGGTCATTGAACACAACCTGGACGTGATTAAAACCGCGGACTGGATTGTCGATCTCGGCCCGGAAGGCGGCAGCGGCGGCGGTGAAATCCTCGTCTCCGGTACGCCAGAGACCGTTGCAGAGTGCGAAGCCTCGCACACCGCGCGCTTCCTCAAACCGTTGCTGTAATTGTCACACGGAGAGTTGCTGTCGGGTCGCTTCCGGCAGCAGCTCTACCGCCTGCTGATAAGACGCGTCCACCAGATAATAAATTTGCGAACCCGGCAGTGAACCGTCGAGATAAACGGTGCTCCAGTGCGCTTTGTTGAGATGCTTGCTTGGCCGGACGTCATGGTGCTGCTGGCGTAACAGCTCCGCCAGTTCCGGGCTGGTTTTCAGCGACGCCGCCGGGCGACCCTCAACCTCTTTCACCATCGCAAACAGAATATCCCCCACTTTAATCTGCGTGGCTTTCCAGTCGCTGTGAACGCTCTGCTCCGCGCCAGGTTTACTCATGCAGTACTGAAGTAGCTCCGAAATTGTCATCTTTATTCCCCTTGTAGCGTTGCGATAATTTTACGCGAACCACCGTGAATACGATGTTCTCCCAGCCAGATCCCTTGCCACGTTCCCAGCAGTAACCGACCATTGTGCACCGGCAGCATCAGCGATACGCCCAGCAGAGAGGATTTGATATGCGACGGCATGTCATCTGCTCCCTCATAGTCGTGTTCATAAGGGGCGTTGTCCGGAACGGTTTTGAGAAAATGCTGCTCCATGTCAGACCGGACGGTGGGATCGCAATTTTCATTAAGCGTGAGAGAGGCTGACGTGTGCTGAAGCAGCAGATGCAGTAACCCCGTCCTGATGCGCGAGAGGTCGCGAATTTGCCCAATGACTTCATCAGTCACCAGATGAAATCCACGAGGTTTCGCGCTTAAGGTCAGGGTCTGTTGATACCACATGTGCTGCTCCGTTATGAAAGATGAATCTTTCTAAGTGTGCAGCAAGAAAGCGAAAGGTAAAACCCACAGCGGCGAGATTTGATTAAAAAAGAGGCAACCTCGCCGCCCGGCGGTTAATACTCAGAATTAACAATCACTTCTTCGCCAAACTTTCCGGCCATGGGCAACGGTCGATACGTAGAGTTTGAGGCGCGTAACACCCTGATCCCTCTGGCTCCGACGTCATGCGCGGCGGTGATATCGTTATCTGAATCGCCATAGAAGACTTTGATGTTCTTCTGTTCCAGCCATTGGGTTTTGGTGTTTTGGCCGGGTTTGTCGCCGGCAAAAATAACCGGATTCATGCTGGAAGCCGGGATCTGAAAATCATCCTGCAGCGTTTTAGAGACGGTTTCGGTTTTGGTCTGGCTGCGTCCGGTCACAAAGTAAATGCTGTCACCGCGTTTAACGTGCATGGCGATAAGCGCGCGCGCCACCTCTTTAGGAATGCTGAACTCATCCCAGCCGTTATTCATCTTTTCCCAGAACTCGGGGTTCTTCAGATACGCTTCGCTGTCCGGTGAGTAGGTTTTTTTGCCCCGCCAGAATCCCGGGCTGGAAAACAGGACCGTATCGTCGATATCAAAGCCTACAGCCATTGGCGGGCGCCCTAACAGGCTATTTTCGATTTGGGCTACGGATACCCAGTGAACAGGTGCCTGCTCCGCAAGCATGGCGGCTGTTGTGCCGGTGTAAAGCGGCGTCGGTGCGGAAGCGCGCGCGACGACGGCACTATTTAGCGAGAACAATAAGCAGGCGGCGCTGAGCGCCAGTGTGATCTTGCGCATGTTTTCCCCTGAATATTCAGTTTGTTATCGTTTTATTTTGAGTGAATGGTCAAAAAACTATCCGACCATAACCCCGGGGGGAGATGAAGGAAAGGAGTTTTTACTTATGAAGCTGAATAAAAAGAAGAAGATCACAAAGCGCGGATGAGGTCTGAAGGCCCGGTAGGCGCAGCGCCACCGGGCAAGATTTTTGTGCGTCCTGATGCTCTCACTCGGCCCTCTCCCGCAGGGAGAGAGGGATGATAGTGAGTGCTTACATCACTGCAGCAAACGCCTGCGCAACACGATGAACGTTGCTGGCATTAAGCCCCGCCACGCACATACGGCCGCTGGAAATCAGGTAGACGCCGAACTCTTCACGCAGGCGATCGACCTGAGCCGCGCTGAGGCCGGTGTAGCTGAACATCCCGCGCTGCTTAAGCAGATAGTCAAAATTATGCCCTGGGACGGCCTCTTTCAGCACGTCGACCAGCTCCTGACGCATCGTCAGGATGCGCTTGCGCATAGATTCCACTTCGGCGAGCCACGACGCTTTCAGCCGATCGTCACCCAGTACCGTGGCGACTACCTGCGCACCAAAGTTTGGCGGGCTGGAGTAAATGCGGCGCACGGTCGCCTTCAGCTGTCCGAGTACTCGCCCGGCCGCTTCAGCGTCCTCACAGACCACTGACAGGCCGCCGACGCGCTCACCGTACAGAGAGAAGATTTTTGAGAACGAGTTGCTGACCAGCGCAGGCAGTCCGGCGCTGGCAACGGCGCGGATAGCGTAGGCATCTTCTTCCATGCCCGCGCCAAAGCCCTGATAGGCGATGTCGAGGAAGGGGATCAGGTTACGCGTCTTCAGCACGTCGATTACCGCATCCCACTGGGCATTAGTCAGGTCTGCACCGGTCGGGTTATGGCAGCACGGATGCAGCAGAACAATACTGCGCTCCGGCAGCGTATTCAGTTTTTCCAGCAGCGCGTCAACGCGCACGCCGTTGGTTTCGCTGTCAAACCACGGATAGGTCTGCACCGTAAAGCCTGCGCCCTCAAAAATCGCCACGTGGTTTTCCCACGTCGGGTCACTGACCCACACGCCAGAATCCGGGAAGTATTTTTTCAGAAAGTCAGCGCCAACTTTTAATGCGCCCGAGCCACCCAGCGTCTGGATGGTCGCCACCCGTTTTTGTGTCAGCACGGCGTGATCGGCACCAAACAGCAGCGGCGCAATGGTGTTGCGGTAGCTGTTTAACCCTTCCATTGGCAGATAGAGCGAGGCCCCGTGCGGGACGGCGTTAAGACGCGCTTCCGCTTCTGCCACGGCTTGCAGCTGAGGAATAATGCCCTCCTCGTTGTAATACAAACCAATACTGAGGTTGACTTTGTCGCTGCGAGGATCTTCTTTGAAACGCTCCATTAAGGAGAGAATAGGGTCGCCGGCATAGGCGTCAACTTTCTGAAACACGCGATGATTCTCCGGAATTCGATGAGGCAGGGATTTCAACAATAAACCGGATATGACAGAAGATCGAGAGCGATATCAGATCCGTTCCTGCAGATGTCGTCGAATCTGTTCAATGCGTTCAGCGAGCGAACCAGAAACAGACAGATAGGGGATATTTCTGTCTGTTAACGCGCGGATGTACCATGCCTGTTGTCGCTGGCGGAATGCAGCCCCCTGACGGGTACCATCCTGAACAAAAGGAAACTCATCGCCACAGAGCACCACCAGAGAATATGCACGCCCGGCTAATTCCTCTAGCTCGCGTGGCGCGCTGCCAAACTGGTCGAGCATATAAAACAGCGTGGTTAAGGGCGAGGTATCGCAAACCAGGAAGGGAGCCGTGCTGGCCATCGCTTCACGACGCACCTGCTCGCGGGCAATATGCAGCAGATCGTCGCATCCCAGCACGCCATTCTTCTCTTCCCAATATTCTCGGCCAAACTCGGCGACAAATGGGGCGTTGAGCGTCGTCGCCAGTGCGCGGGAAAGCGTGCTTTTTCCTGTCGATTCGCCCCCCAATAAACAAATCCGAAAGACAAAGCTACGGTAGACCTCCGGGGACATCATCGTGCGGTAGCGATGGACGTCAGAACGTATCAGGGTTCCCGAGGGCGCATCAGGCCCTTTCGGACGCTGGAGGCGGACATGCGTAACCTGCTTGCCAAAACGCTGGCTTAACACCGCCGCAAATCCGTCGCCGTAGTCTTCGGCGGTAAATACGGCCTGCGGCTGGCAGTGAAGTATTTTTTCACACAGCGTTGCCACGTAATGCCGGTGAAGATCGGCATCCGCATCATTATTCGGCGGTGATTCAAGCGCATGGGTCGCGATGACCTCCGGCGTGAGCACAAGGTGATGACATTGCGGGAAGCGCGCGCTTAACCAGTGAAGGCGCTTGTCGGGGTCATAACCCGGAATTTCCGGACGCGAATAACTGATGATATAGACCGTCTCACACTGGGCCAGCGCAGCATTTATCAGCGCTTCATGCCCCACGTGTAATGGCGCGAATTTGCCCACAACCAGACCGTCGCGATAAGGCTTCACTGGGCGCGAATCTCCTTACGCCACTGATATAAACCGTGCCAGGCATTAAACCAAAACACCAGATATAAACCCGCGGTCAAATGCAGATCTCTCATCGCATATAACGGGACCGCCAGCGTGTTTACAGCCAGCCAGACGTACCAGTTCTCCAGGCGTCGCCCCATTAACATAAACTGTGCAAGCACGCTAAATGTCAAAATAACGGAGTCCACCCAGGGGGCCCAGGCGTTAGTGTAGCGATGCAAGATCAGGCCATAACCCGCGGCCACCAGCAGGGCGCAGGCGAGCAGGATGAAGAAATGTCTGGGCGGGGTACGCCGAACGGGCAATACCTCCCCGCGATGACCTTTGAGCCAGTGCACCCAGCCGGTGATGCTGGTGATGATGAAAAAGAGCTGCAGGGTAACGTCAGCGTAAAGCTGAACCGAATAAAAGACCCAGCCATAAAGCCCACTGCCGATGATGCCTATCCACCACGTGTGAATACTGTTTCTGGCAGCCAGCCAGACCGAGAGGGCATAAGCCAGACAAGCGGCCATTTCGGATGGTGACATTACCCCTCCCTGGAAAGGTCTGTTAGTCGATGTACTTCATCGCAACCCTTGATGTCAGGCGCGTGATAAGTTCGTAAGCACTCACTTTTGTGATTTCAGCGATGCGTTCAACAGGTAAACCCTCACCCCACATCACCACGTCATCACCCGGTTTGTCCTGTGCATCTGGCCCGAGGTCAATACAGATCATGTCCATCGCCACGCGGCCCACGATGTTCGCTTCACGGCCATTGACCAGTACCGGCGTGCCGGACGGCGCGGCGCGAGGATAACCATCGCCATAGCCCATCGCCACCACGCCAAGGCGTGTGTCGCGCTCGCTGGTCCACGTTCCGCCGTAGCCCACGGGCTCACCCGCTTTGTGATCGCGCACGGCAATCAGGTTAGACACAAGGGACATCACCGGCTGGAAACCAAAATCCGGCCCCCAGGGTCTGTTCTCCAGCGGAGAGACGCCGTAAAGAATAATGCCTGGACGCGCCCAGTCGAAGTGCGACTGCGGCCACAGCAAAATACCGCCAGACGCGGCAATGGAGCGCATTCCTGGTTTGCCTTCGCAGAAAGTATTAAAAATATCCAGCTGCTGCTCGGTCGCGCCACACTCGGGTTCATCGGCACGGGCAAAGTGGCTCACGATATTCACCGGCTGACGGACGTTTTTGCACTGACACAGACGCTGATAAAACGCGTCCGCCTTTTCCGGGCGCACGCCCAGACGGTGCATGCCGGTATCGAGCTTCATCCAGACGGTGACCGGCTCACTCAGCTCGGCGGTTTCCAGCGCCGCGAGTTGTTCTTCGTTATGTACCGCGGTGTGCAGATGCTGGTCAGCAATGGTCGGCAGATCTGCCGCTTCAAAAAAGCCTTCCAGCAGCAAAATCGGTTGAGTGATCCCGCCCGCGCGCAGGCGGATGGCTTCTTCAAGACGGGCGACGCCAAAGGCGTCGGCATCGGGGAGCGTTCGCGCGGTCTCAATAAGACCGTGTCCGTAAGCGTTCGCTTTCACGACTGCAACGAGTTTACTGGCGGGAGCCAGTTCACGCAGACGTTGCAGGTTGTGTCGCAGAGCGCGGCGGTTAATGACTACAGTTGCCGCTTGCATTTGAATTCCTTAGAAATTACTCATCATCATATTGAGGACCGGCGTAGTTGTCGAAACGCGACCACTGTCCGTTAAAGGTCAGACGTACCGTACCGATAGGGCCGTTACGTTGTTTACCAATAATAATTTCGGCGATCCCTTTCAGGTCGCTGTTCTCGTGATAAACCTCATCACGGTAGATAAACATGATTAAGTCGGCATCCTGCTCGATGGAGCCCGATTCACGCAGGTCGGAGTTGACCGGGCGCTTATCAGCACGTTGTTCCAGGGAGCGGTTAAGCTGTGACAGCGCCACCACGGGCACATGCAACTCTTTGGCTAACGCCTTGAGCGAGCGGGAAATCTCCGCGATTTCCAGCGTACGGTTGTCGGACAGCGACGGCACGCGCATCAGCTGAAGGTAGTCAATCATGATAAGGCCAATGCCGCCATGTTCACGGGCGATACGGCGCGCACGGGAGCGCACTTCCGTCGGCGTCAGGCCGGAGGAGTCATCGATATAAATATTCCGTTTTTCCAGCAGGATACCCATGGTGCCGGAGATACGCGCCCAGTCCTCATCGTCGAGCTGGCCGGTACGGATACGGGTCTGATCCACGCGCGACAGCGACGCCAGAGAACGCATCATGATCTGTTCTGATGGCATCTCAAGACTGAAGATAAGAACCGGCTTGTCCTGCAACATCGCCGCATTTTCGACGAGGTTCATCGCAAATGTCGTTTTACCCATGGAGGGACGCGCCGCGACGATAATCAAATCCGACGGCTGCAGACCCGCGGTTTTCTTATTGAGATCGTCATAGCCGGTGTTCACGCCGGTGACACCGTCGTGCGGCTGCTGGAACAGTTGCTCAATACGCGCGACGGTAGCATCAAGCACATCAGCAATATTCTTCGGGCCTTCGTCTTTATTTGCCCGGCTTTCCGCGATTTTAAAGACGCGGGACTCGGCGAGATCAAGCAGGTCTTCGCTGGTACGCCCCTGCGGATCAAAACCGGCTTCGGCGATCTCATTCGCCACCGAGATCATCTCACGAACAACTGCACGTTCGCGCACGATATCGGCATAAGCGCTGATATTCGCCGCACTTGGCGTGTTTTTTGACAGTTCCGCCAGGTAAGCAAACCCACCCACGCTGTCCAGTTGCCCCTGACGCTCCAGCGATTCCGCGAGCGTGATAAGGTCAATCGGGCTGCCCGACTCCTGCAGACGTGCCATTTCAGTAAAGATATGACGGTGCGGACGGGTATAGAAATCCTCGGACACCACGCGCTCGGCGACGTCGTCCCAGCGTTCGTTATCCAGCATTAAACCGCCCAACACCGACTGTTCCGCTTCAATCGAGTGCGGCGGGACTTTTAATCCTGCGACCTGGAAATCACGCTCGCGAGGTTCAGTCTGTTTGTTGAAGGGTTTGTTTCCTGCCATAGTGAATGGAGTTACCGAGATAAAGAGTGGGTCGAAAGATTACCATATTTTTCTGACGGAGGGAGCATGGCAACGCGCATTGAATTCCAGAAACATGGTGGGCCAGAAGTGTTAAACGCGGTGGAGTTTACCCCCGCAGCGCCTGGTGAAAACGAAGTTCAGGTTGAAAACAAAGCCATCGGCATTAACTACATCGACACGTATATTCGCGGCGGTCTCTATCCGCCTCCCTCCATGCCAAGCGGACTGGGAACGGAAGCGGCAGGCGTCGTGCTCAAAGTGGGCAGTGCCGTTAAGCATATTAAAGAGGGCGATCGCGTGGTGTACGCGCAATCCGCGCTGGGTGCCTACAGTTCCGTGCACAACGTGCCGGCCGATAAAGCCGCCCTTCTGCCAAATGCCATCTCGTTTGAACAAGCGGCCGCCTCATTCCTGAAAGGGCTAACGGTCTATTATCTGCTGCGCAAAACCTATGAGATCAAACCTGACGAGCAGTTCCTGTTTCATGCCGCGGCGGGCGGCGTGGGGCTGATCGCCTGTCAGTGGGCCAAAGCGCTCGGTGCAAAACTTATCGGTACGGTGGGCAGTGCACAAAAAGCCCAGCGCGCGCTTCAGGCCGGCGCCTGGCAGGTGATTAACTACCGTGAAGAGAGCATTGCTGAGCGCCTCAAAGAGATAACCAACGGCAAAAAGGTGCGCGTGGTTTATGACTCGGTGGGTAAAGATACCTGGGAGGCGTCGCTGGATTGTCTGCAGCGTCGCGGGCTGATGGTGAGCTTCGGCAACGCCTCGGGCGCTGTGACCGGCATTAATCTTGGCATTCTCAACCAGAAAGGGTCGCTGTATGTGACTCGCCCTTCCCTGCAGGGGTATATCACTAACCGGGAAGAGCTGATCGAGGCCAGCAACGAGCTCTTTTCGCTGATCGCCAGCGGCGTGATTAAAGTGGATGTGGCGGAGGCGCAGAAATACGCGCTAACCGATGCCAGGCGAGCACATGAGGTGCTGGAGAGCAGAGCGACACAGGGTTCAAGTCTGTTAATTCCCTGACCCCTAAAAAGAAATTGGGCTTCCCGTGGGAAGCCCTTTCTTTTTTTAGTTCGGCTGTATGTAGGGTACAGCTCGATGAATTCTTTAGCGGCAGTCATAGTGACAGATTCGATAAGTAAATCCTATTCTGTTCTAAGCAATGCTGCTGGAAAAGTTGCAGGTATGTGACGAACACCTCAATACCTTAGTAACGAAAACGGTTATTGCGCTGATAAGTGGGCAGTTTTGGTGATTTAATCGCCCGTATTACCCACACCACGGCAATGGCCAGCAGCAGCCACGGCAGGAGCTTCAGCGTCAGGGCAAATAATCCCCCGATAAACATGACCACCGTCGCCACGACGATAGCCGCCAGAATCCCGAGCAGGGAAATCCCCGTCATCATCAGCATGACAAAAAAGCCAATCACAAAAAGTAGTTCTAACATGGTGCTCTCCCACGCGTTCCCGAATGATACCGCGATCATTACAAGAATCATGCCAACCATAACCCGCTGTTCTTAAAGAAAAACGCCCCGCACGGGTGTGCGAGGCGTGGTGAATTTGACGATCTTTTAGCGAAAATTATCGCTTATCAGCGACCAGACGTAGCGCGTGTTCCAGCACCTCGATGTCTGCACCGGCTTTGTGCGCGTTCTCGCTAAGGTAGCGACGCCACTGGCGTGCTCCCGGGATCCCCTGGAACAGGCCCAGCATATGACGGGTGATATGACCAAGATACGTCCCGTTACTCAGCTCACGCTCAATGTAGGGATACATGGCGCGTACCACGGCCACCGGGTCGGTATCTGCGCCTTGAACGCCAAAGATTTCCCTGTCGACCGTCGCCAGAATGCCTGGATTTTGATACGCCTCTCGCCCGACCATTACGCCATCCATATGCTCCAGGTGTGTTTTGGCCTCTTCCAGCGACGTAATGCCGCCGTTGATCGACATCGTGAGCTGCGGGAAGTCACGTTTTAGCTGGTACACGCGCGGGTAGTCCAGCGGCGGGATTTCACGGTTCTCTTTCGGGCTAAGTCCGGAGAGCCAGGCTTTACGCGCATGGATGATAAACATCTCGCACTCGCCTTTCCCGGAGACCGTATTGATAAAATCGCAGAGAAATTCGTAGCTGTCCTGGTCGTCAATGCCGATACGGGTCTTGACCGTCACCGGAATGGAAACCACATCGCGCATCGCCTTGATGCAGTCTGCCACCAGCGATGCATTGCCCATCAGACACGCGCCGAACATGCCGTTCTGCACACGATCAGACGGACAGCCAACGTTAAGGTTAATCTCGTCATAGCCGCGCGCTTCTGCAAGCTTCGCACACTGCGCCAGCGCAGCGGGATCGCTACCGCCAAGCTGCAGCGCAACCGGATGCTCTTCTTCGCTGTAGGCCAGATAGTCGCCCTTTCCGTGAATAATTGCTCCGGTGGTCACCATTTCGGTGTACAGCAGCGTATGGCGGGAGAGCTGACGCAGGAAGTAGCGACAGTGTCTGTCCGTCCAGTCGAGCATCGGCGCAATGGAGAAACGGTGTGCAGGGAAAGCAGTCTGTAATTCTGACGACATGGCGAAGTTTTAAGCATCTGGTGAAAAGGGGGCGCTACTATAGCACAAAGAAAAGCCGGAGGCGCAGCGCCTCCGGTGCACTTTAGAAGGTCATGCTCAGCTGGGCGCCTGCGCCCCAGGTCTCGTCTTCACCGTACAGGCCCATCAGGTCGACATGGACCGTGTTAAACGGTGCAAAACCGACACCGCCAGTAAAGACATTGCTGTCGTTACCTTTCATGTCAGCACGGAAACCCGCACGCACCGCCAGCCAGTTCAGCGGCGTCACTTCGGCGCCTACGCCAACATACTGAGAAGTGTCTTCGCTTTTGAAGCCTTTGGTTTCCGTCAGATCGCCATCGGCGGTTAACGTCACCAGATCGTTATGCCAGGCGGCACCCGCGGTAACCAGAGGGCGGATCTGGTAGGTATCTTTATAGCTCACCACCTCCCCCGTGCGCCCGTTGCGGATGCGAATGTCTTTGGTGTCGATATCGCGTGACATCAGGTTTTGCCCGCTCACGCCGACCGTCCAGTGCTCACCAAAATCGGCCGCGATACCGGCATCAACGTTAAAGCCGGTGTCGTCAGTACGGTAGCGACTGTCGTTCCACTTGTTGCTGTCATAATCGTAAATGGAGGTGGTGTAGTTATAGACCCAGGTCTTTTGCAGTTTTGGAGTCACGCCAACAGACACCGGAACACCGCCAAGCTCGAACTGACGCGCCACCGCGATACCATAGTCGGAGACAATTGCCGCCCGGCCAGACGCCGTTGAGTTGAGGTTTTTCGTGATTTGATCGGTGCCGTTCAGCGCAGCGTCCAGTGCAACGCCGGCAGCCACCGCATCGCTGCGTTGAATACCGCGCAGGTAATCAATATCTTGCTGATCAATAGAAGAACTGACGCGTCCGTGGGCATAGCCTTTAGCCATAAAGGCCACGGAAAGGACATCGTTAGGAATACTGACGGCTATCCCCGCACCCGCCGTGGCGCGTGCCGTTTTGCCCTTGAGATAATCCAGCTCATCGGCGAGATCTTTCGCCGCGCCCTGGAACTGGTTGATGGAACCTAACGGGTTGGTAATGATCTCAATCGGTGTAAGGTTATCAACCACGTCTTTGTAATGGTTGATTTTATCATTGATGGTATCAATCTCATCCTGAAGATTGTCCTCATCGGTCACCTGCACGCCAGCGGACGGTAAAATGACCGTCACATCGTCGTCCGGTTTCGCCTTCGCCAGTAGCGCAGGGTTGATTAACGCCCCGCTGCCATAGTTTCCGGCCGCGACACCCGTGCCCCCCATGGCGTCGCTACGTGATTCTGTCCAGGTATTGGCTGCTCCCGCCTGATTTGCCATAAACAAGGAGACAGCGATGCTAACCACCGAAAATTTAAAATGTTTTTTCACAGTATGCTCGTCTTATAGTCTGTTAT
Source organism: Enterobacter sp. V89_11 (assembly GCF_029967775.1). Lineage (NCBI taxonomy): Bacteria > Pseudomonadati > Pseudomonadota > Gammaproteobacteria > Enterobacterales > Enterobacteriaceae > Enterobacter > Enterobacter sp. V89_11. Next base: position 72,154 of record NZ_JASCAN010000012.1, read on the forward strand.
TAAATAACCCCTGTCTGTTATCTCCCAAACAGGAACGAACTATTGCTGTGAATAAGTGCAAAAAGACCCGCTATTTCCTTAAGTTAAATTCCCGCCAGGCCTGTAGTTATTTGTGACGGCCCTCAATATTTATAGAAGAGGAAATTATTTTTTCCCAGGTTTTCCATCGTGCGGTCCAAAAAACTGAGGAGGGTGGTCTACCCAGCGATCTTCGCGCGTGGCGGCGTACTCCGGATTAAGCGGGTAATAGATACGGTTATGCTTCTTGTTGGCCTCACCCACCACCAGAAGCCGTACCTCTTCGTCGGTGTTGTTGATGAAGGTATGACAGACCCCGGTTCCGGCGGGAAAGCCCACGCTGTCGCCAGGTTCAAGTTTCCATAAATATCCGTTAATCCAGGCTTCAGGGTAGCCTTCAAGCACGTAGATAAACTCTTCTTCGTCGCTTTCAGCATGAGGATAAGAGGTCCGTCGGCCTGGCGGTAAGCGCTCATGGTGTATACCAATGCGTCCAAGGCCGAGCTTACGCGCCAGCGGTGCGCCAATGGAAAAACGTTCACTACTGTCGGGATAGGTTGAGTCATCTGCGCCTTCTACGTCGCGCCAGTGTCGAATACAGTCAGGTCTTTTCATCGTTTATTCCCCGGATTGCGTTGCGTCAGGTATAGCACAGCCTGGCGGATCTCGGTGTTTTTAGCAGAACATGATAAAGTGGGGGTTTTCCAGCCTATAACATCCGGGGTGCTAAATGGATAAGTCCACAAAAGAGCTGTTAGCGCAGGCAGAAAAGCTGTGCGTGCAACGCAATGTGCGCCTGACTCCGCAGCGCCTTGAAGTATTACGTTTGATGAGCCTGCAGCAGGGCGCGATCAGCGCGTACGATCTGCTTGATCTGCTGCGCGAAAGCGAGCCACAGGCTAAACCGCCAACGGTGTACCGCGCGCTGGATTTCCTGCTGGAACAGGGCTTTGTGCATAAGGTTGAATCGACAAACAGCTATGTGCTGTGCCATCTGTTCGATCAGCCAACCCATACGTCGGCCATGTTTATCTGCGATCGCTGCGGCAGCGTTAAGGAAGAAGGTGCGGAAGGCGTTGAAGATATTATGCATACGCTGGCAGCCAAAATGGGCTTTGCGTTGCGACATAACGTGATTGAAGCGCACGGCCTGTGTTCAGCCTGCGTAGAGGTAGAAGCCTGTCGACACCAGGATGAGTGCCAGCACGACCATTCGGTACTGGTGAAGAAAAAGCCGCGTTAACGGCAAAAGAAAAGGCGGCCCGAAGCCGCCCTCAGGGGGAGTAAAGGATTACCAGCGATAATCGTTACGGGTTTCCCAGTCTTTCACTTCGTTTTCAGCACGATCTTTCTCGTAGCCGTAACGTTCCTGAATTTTACCCACCAGCTGATCGCGTTTACCTTCGATGATGGTCATATCATCATCCGTCAGCTTACCCCACTGTTCTTTCGCTTTACCTTTGAACTGCTTCCAGTTGCCGCCGATTTCGTCTTTATTCATAATCGTGTCCTCGTGTTAAGCGTCTGTAAGTTTCGTCCGCTTCGTTCTTTTCTGCTGGACGTGATTATTATTGTAGTTAAGGATCCGGCAGTTGTTTTTATATTCGGAATCTTTAACCGTCACGATATATCGTGGCGGGAAGGCAGCCAGGTGTTATTTCGCCAGTGACGATGCCAGATAAAGGCCAGCGACAGACCACGTAACGCGAGGAAAACCGCCAGAGCCAGCCACAAACCGTGGTTGCCCAGATACGGCAGCGTCAGCAACGTCAGACCAAATCCCGCCGCAGCGACCGCCATGCTATTGCGCATCTCCGCACCTCGCGTCGCGCCAATAAACATGCCGTCCAGCAGATAACACCACACGCCCACCACCGGTAAGATTGCCTGCCAGAAGAGATAGTGACTCGCCAGTTCGCGCAGCGATGGGAGGGAGGTGAGTAAAGCAACGATCTGTTCACCCAGACAGGCGTAAATGAGTGCAAACGCCAGCGCCACCAGGCCTGACTGACGACAGGCGGCACGCCACACCTCGCGGAGCTGACCGCTTTCGCGTGCGCCATACGCTTGCCCGGAATGGGCTTCAACGGCATAGGCAAAGCCATCCAGCGCATACGCGGTAAAGGTCAGCAGCGTCATCAGGACCGCATTAACCGCGACGATCTCCGGCCCAAGTCGCGCCCCGAAGACCGTCAGCGCGCCAAAGCAGAGCTGAAGCAGTAACGAGCGCAGCATAATGTCGCGGTTAAGCGCCAGCAGCGTGCGGATATTACCGCGCCACGCGGTTTTGAGCATCGCAAGCGAGATACCGCGCAGGGCCAGCACGCGCCAGACCATCCACAGGCCGATGAAAAAGGTACCGTATTCTGCAATTGCCGTCGCCAGCGCGGCGCCCTGCACGTTCATATGCAGACCCATCACCAGCCAGACATCAAGCACGATGTTGAGAAGATTGCCTGCCACCAGCAGAATGACTGGCGCACGGGCATACTGCACGCCGAGTAACCAGCCTAGCAGGACCAGGTTCGCCAGTGATGCGGGTGCGCTGAGCCAGCGAATTTCAAGGAAGCGTCGCGCCTGCTCAAGTACCGCCTCGCTCCCGCCAACGACATGCAGCGCCAGATCAATCAGTGGCGTGCGCAACACCACGATCAGCGCACCCGCGCCCAGGGCAAGGATCAAGGGTTGTACCAGCGCACGCGCCAGACGCAACGGATCTTTTGCGCCATACGCCTGAGCCGTAAGCCCGGTGGTACTCATGCGCAAAAAGAGCAGCAGCATAAAAAGGAAGCTGGTTGCCGTCGCGCCGATCGCGACGCCGCCCAGATAAACGGGGGAATCCAGATGACCAATAACAGCCGTGTCTACCAGTCCCAGCAGAGGGACGGTGATATTGGAAAAAATCATTGGCAGTGCAAGACGCCACAATGCCTTATCTGATGTCGTCAGCAGTGACATGAAAAATACCGGCAGTGGAGATTGAATCAGGCTACGGCAGGTCCGTAGCCTGTTATGACATGATTACAGCCATTCACCGTTGCGGATAACCCCAACAGCCAGCCCTTCAATAGAGAAGTTATGTTCGCGGAGATCCACCACAATCGGGGAGAACTCGTTGTTTTCAGGCAGTAACTGGACGGTGTTACCCTGCTTTTTCAGACGCTTAACGGTAACTTCATCGTCAATACGCGCGACCACAACTTGCCCGTTGCGCACGTCCTGGGTTTTATGAACTGCGAGCAGATCGCCGTCCAGAATACCGATATCTTTCATCGACATGCCGCTGACGCGCAGCAGGAAATCTGCGCTCGGTTTAAACATGCCCGGGTCAACCTGGTAGTGACCTTCAATATGCTGTTGTGCCAGCAAAGGTTCACCTGCCGCGACACGGCCCACCAGCGGAATGCCTGTCTCTTCTTCCACCAGCAGACGGATGCCACGTGAAGCGCCCGATACAATCTCAATGACGCCTTTACGCGCCAGCGCTTTCAGGTGTTCTTCGGCAGCATTCGGAGAACGGAAACCCAGACGCTGAGCGATCTCCGCACGCGTGGGTGGCATACCCGTCTGGCCGATATGATCCCGGATGAGATCAAACACCTCTTGCTGCCTGGTCGTTAACGCTTTCATTCCGCCCCCTGGGTGTATATACAGTTATGCTGTGAGTATATACAGTCAAAGGCGATTTTGGAACCAAAAACTGCACAAAAAACCAGGGACTTAATTATTTCTCGAGGCTTATCGGAAATGTGACCAAAGCAGCGTGACCCAGGTGATGACCGCAGTGATAATCGCCAGCAATACGGCAGCAGACCCCATGTCTTTCGCCCGGCCGGAGAGCTCATGGAAATCAGAACCGATACGGTCCACCACGGCCTCAATAGCGCTATTGAGAATTTCCACTATCATCACCAACAGCACGGAGCCGATCAACAAAACGCGGGTAATCGCATCAACATCAAGGAAACAGGCGATAATCACCGCGATGATAGCGGCGACGCCCTCCTGGCGAAACGCGGCTTCATTGACCCACGCGGCACGGAAACCTTTCCATGAATAGCCGGCGGCTTTGATGATTCGGGTTAACCCAGTGGTATTATTGGCCATTAAAAGAACCTTTTAATTAAAATAGCGTCAGTAACAGTAGGCGCAGCGTGTTTCGCTGCTGCCTGAAGTATGACGGGTAACAACAGAAATTTTGCGCGCTTTCTGTTATCCTTGCGCCGCAATTGCATTATTAACCAGAGGCTTTACATCGTTTATGTCCGGCTGGCCACGAATTTACTACAAATTACTTAATTTACCATTAAGCGTCCTGGTAAAAAGCAAGTCTATCCCAGCGGAACCCGCGCTGGAATTGGGGCTCGATACGTCACGCCCAATTATGTACGTTTTGCCTTATAACTCGAAGGCAGACCTACTGACGCTTCGCGCCCAGTGTCTGGCGCATGATTTACCTGACCCGCTTGAACCCCTCGAAGTCGACGGCACTCTGCTGCCGCGCTATGTGTTCATTCACGGCGGGCCGCGCGTGTTTACCTATTACACGCCAAAGGAAGAGTCCATCAAGCTTTTCCACGACTATCTCGACCTGCACCGCAGCAATCCGGGTCTGGATGTGCAGATGGTGCCGGTATCGGTGATGTTTGGTCGCCGCCCGGGCAGAGAGAAAGGTGAAGAGAACCCACCGCTGCGCATGCTTAACGGCATTCAGAAATTCTTCGCGGTCTCCTGGCTGGGACGTGACAGCTTCGTGCGTTTCTCCCCGTCCGTTTCGCTGCGCCGTATGGCGGACGAACACGGCACCGACAAGATTATCGCGCAAAAACTGGCGCGCGTGGCGCGTATGCACTTCGCCCGTCAGCGTCTGGCTGCCGTCGGCCCGCGTCTTCCTGCACGTCAGGACCTGTTCAACAAGCTGCTGGCCTCCAAAGCGATTGCCAGGGCCGTTGAAGACGAAGCGCGCAGCAAAAAGATTTCCCATGAGAAAGCACAGCAGAACGCTATTGCGCTGATGGAAGAGATTGCCGCGAACTTCTCTTACGAGATGATTCGTCTTTCCGATCGTATCCTGGGCTTTACGTGGAACCGCCTCTATCAGGGCATCAACGTTCATAACGCCGAGCGCGTACGCCAGCTGGCCCATGATGGCCATGAGATTGTCTATGTCCCCTGCCACCGCAGCCACATGGACTATCTGCTCCTCTCCTATGTGCTCTATCACCAGGGTCTGGTACCGCCGCACATCGCTGCCGGCATTAACCTGAACTTCTGGCCAGCCGGCCCGATTTTCCGCCGCCTGGGGGCGTTCTTTATCCGTCGTACCTTTAAGGGCAACAAGCTCTACTCCACCGTATTCCGTGAATATCTTGGCGAGCTGTTCAGCCGCGGTTATTCCGTTGAATACTTCGTGGAAGGTGGTCGCTCCCGTACCGGTCGTCTGCTCGATCCTAAAACCGGCACGCTGTCGATGACCATTCAGGCGATGCTGCGCGGGGGAACTCGCCCGATCACCCTGGTACCCATCTACATTGGCTACGAACACGTGATGGAAGTGGGCACCTACGCCAAAGAGCTCCGCGGTGCGACCAAAGAGAAAGAGAGCCTGCCGCAGATGCTGCGCGGCCTGAGCAAGTTACGCAACCTTGGCCAGGGCTACGTCAACTTTGGCGAGCCGATGCCGCTGATGACCTACCTGAACAACCATGTTCCGGAGTGGCGCGAGTCTATCGATCCTATCGAAGCGATTCGCCCGGCCTGGCTGACGCCTACGGTCAACAGCATCGCCTCTGAACTGATGGTGCGCATTAACAACGCCGGTGCGGCAAACGCCATGAACCTGTGCTGTACGGCGCTTCTGGCCTCACGTCAGCGTTCACTGACCCGTGAACAGCTTACGGAGCAGCTGGATTGCTATCTCGACATGATGCGCAACGTGCCGTACTCGGTGGATTCGACCGTACCGGTAAGCACGGCAAGCGAGCTTATCGAGCATGCCCTGCAGATGAACAAGTTTGAAGTCGAAAAGGACACCATCGGCGACATCATCATTCTCCCGCGTGAGCAGGCGGTGCTGATGACTTACTATCGCAACAACATCGCGCATATGCTGATGCTGCCCTCGCTCATGGCGGCCATCATCACCCAGCATCGTCGCATCTCGCGTCAGGAGCTGTTGCGTCATGTTGAAACGCTCTATCCAATGCTGAAAGCGGAGCTGTTCCTGCGCTGGGACAAGGACGAACTGGCGACTGAGCTGGATAAACTGACCGAAGAGCTGCGTCGTCAGGGGCTGATTACCGTCACGAATGACGAGCTGCATATCAATCCGTCACGGTCCCGTACCCTGCAACTGCTGGCGGCGGGCGCACGCGAAACGCTGCAGCGCTACGCCATCACCTTCTGGTTGCTGAGCGCGAATCCGTCCATTAACCGCGGTACGCTCGAGAAAGAGAGCCGGACGCTGGCACAGCGCCTGTCTGTTCTGCACGGGATTAACGCCCCGGAATTCTTCGACAAAGCGGTCTTCAGCTCTCTGGTGCTGACGCTGCGTGATGAAGGATTTATCAGTGATACGGGCGATGCCGAGCCGGAAGAGACGCTGAAGGTATACCAGATGCTGGCCGAACTGATCACGTCTGATGTGCGTTTAACGATTGAAAGTGCGACGCAAGGCGAGTGAAGCGTGCAGCTGTCTGATGACCTGCGATGAAAACAAAAACGGCAGCCTTCTGGCTGCCGTTTTTTTACGAAAAGTAGCTCATCGCCAGCCCTAAAAACAGCACCAGACCGACATAGTTGTTATTCATAAACGCCTTGAAGCAGGCTTCACGCTCACGTTTGGCAATCAGCTTCTGCTGGTAGACAAACAGCATTCCCGCCACCAGCACGGCCCAGTAAAACGCCCAGTTGAGCCCGTTCAGGTAACCCATCGTCACCATTAACGCCAGCACCGCAACCTGCAGGATACCGATGATCAGCTTGTCATGACGTCCGAAGAGGATCGCCGTCGATTTAATGCCAATCTTCAGGTCATCGTCGCGGTCTACCATCGCGTATTGCGTGTCGTATGCCACGGCCCAGAGAATGTTCGCCAGGAACATCAGCCAGCAGCTTAACGGGACGGACTCACTCACCGCCGCAAACGCCATCGGGATCGACCAGCCAAACGCCGCGCCCAGCACCACCTGAGGCAGGTGGGTGTAGCGCTTCATGAACGGATAAACCCAGGCCAGAGCCAGGGCCGCAACTGAAAGCAGAATGGTCATGGTGTTCAGGGTTAACACCAGCAGGAAAGAGAGCAGCACCAGTACGATAAACAGCGTACGGGCCTCTTTCTCGGTCACTTGCCCGCTGGGCAACGGACGATGGGCCGTACGTTTTACGTGCCCGTCGAATTTACGATCCGCATAGTCATTGACCACGCAGCCCGCCGCACGCATCAGCCAGACGCCTGCAATGAACACCCCCAGGATCCACAGCGGCGGTACCCCTGGTGTTGCTACCCATAGCGCCCAAAGGGTCGGCCACAGCAGCAGCAGCGCGCCGATGGGTTTATCTGTACGCATCAAGCGGTGATAAGCCAACAGCTTATTCTGCGTCAGGCTCCACTCCATTTTTTCTTCCTCTCAGTACAACGGCGATGCCGGTAAAAAAAGCTCCGTCAGTATTAACGGTTTACCGCTCAGGCGAAGGCGGGAACGACGCCCCCACAGTTCGGCATCGCGACCAATCTCAATAAAATCCCGGGTAAGCTCGGACGACGTGAAAAGATAACGCCCCAGCGGCGTATTCCCCAGCCGTTGTAGCGCCAGTTCTGGCCCGGAAAGGGTAGACTCGGGAACGACCGTTCGTCCGGCAAGCCATGGCTCACCGTCTGCACAGAGTAAAATTTCGCGCAGCCAGTAGCGTTCTTCCTGCGGCAACAGCGGCAGCTCAGAGGCGATCTCAGCACAAGAGACAAACCCTTCCTGAACCAGGGTCACCGTAACGGTTTTGCCCTGCTGCTCGAAACGTTTAGTCATGGAATCTTCCAGCAGCAGCCAGTCCAGTTGCTCCGGGTCAAGCGCAGGTATTTGGTCGAAATAGCGCAGCGCACGCAGTTGCGTTAGCGCGGGGTGTGACATGCCAGACTCTCCGATACATAACGTAATGGCATTGTATCGCAGAAAAGCGGATTGAGGGGGGCCAAACGTTATTTAACGATCACGATCGCAACAAGAGCGCAACAGCCCGTGTGACACCAAAAAAAGTGCGCCCACTCAGGCGCACTAAACTACTAACAAATCAGCACTGTGGGGAAACGGTTACCCCTTGCCTTTTACACTGCTGATAAAGGTGGAACGGGCAGTGGTTGAACCTAAACGTTCGGCTTCATCAAGCAGTTTCAGCGCTTTGTCGACATCGCCGCGCTTCACCGCCTGCTTAATGGCGTTATTGAAGTATTCTTCGGTGTCGTTCAGTACCGGCTCGGCTTTCTTCGCCGGAGCTGGAGCTGCGGTTGCAGCCGGAGCCGCCGCCGTAGCAACTGGTGCGGCATACACAGGCGCAGCAGTGTTCCCCACCGTGACCGGGCCTGTACCGGATGAACCAAACAGAGGGCCAACCAGTACGCTGGAAGCACTGTTTGTTGAGACTTTCAGCTTAAGCAACCCGTCGGTGACATGACGCGCTAACGGATCCGGGATATCCGGAACAGAGTTACCGGTTCCTTTGGCATAGGCTTTTGCCGGGTCGGTGAGCTTAGTGGTCTGCTGCAAATCTTTGTCCGTGGTGAAGACCAGGACATAAATCTTCTGCTGTCCCAGAGCAGGCGTCAGGCGCATTTTGCCTTCGAGGCGGTCAGCGCTCATGACGCCAGGTTCCTGGTAACCAAAATAGTCGCTCGGGAAGAAGGCAGATGGCGTCAGGTTTTGATCCAGAATCAGGACGTTAGGCGCAAATACGCTGGTCTGCTTACTTACTTCGCTGGTCAGCGTCAGGGTCAGCTCACCAATATTGGCCGGGACGCTGAAAGCGGCAACCGGACCGGCAATTCCCGGCACGTTAAGCTGTTGGCCTGCCGCAGAAAGTTGGGTTGACTGGGTTTTGGATTGGTCAACCGGCGTCCAGGTCAGTTGCTGGAGCGCCGCCGCCGGGATGGCAGGTGCAGCGCTGGTATTTTGTGGCACGAAATTGACATCTGCGAAGGTGATCGCCGGAACACAGGCCAGCAGCCCCGCAGAGAGGCACAGCGCGACGAGACTTTTCTTCATTTTCATTGTTATTACCTCTGATAGCGTGAGCACTGCGGTGGCCAGGCAATAGCGCGCAGCACCCTAAGGATAGAGGGGCTTACGCCCCTCTTTTTAGGTCATTACGTCAGGTCTACCGAATTACCACCAGATTTCCATCTGGGCACCGAAGGTCCACTCGTCGGAGTCGCCACGGCTGAAGGTTTTCGCGGAAGTGTCGCTATACGCTACGCCAGAGGTGTAACCTGCGCCTGAGTCGTTGTTCGCATAGCCCCATTTCTCATCCCACTTCGCGTAGGTTGCGAAGACACGGATAGCCGGGCGAGACCAGATGCTGTCGCCTGCCTGCCATTGCTGTGCCAGGGTGATTTTGTATTGGCTGTTTTTCTCGTCAGTTTTCTGAGACTTAACGTTATCGTAGCCCACTTCAAGCAGGGTGCTCATGATTGGCGTCCATTTGAACATTGGACGCACGCCGACAGTCCACCACTCTGTACCATTGTTGTTGTCACGATCGATATTCTGGTACATACCGACGTACATCAGGTCCCAACGGTCTGCCAGGGTGATTGCACCGTGGTCCAGCACACGCCACATGGAACCGTCGTTATCAATGCTACCGCCCTGCGGAATACCTTTGCCGTTAGAGGTCATGGAGTCCGTACCGTACTGCAGCACGAACTTGTTGAAGCCTTTCAACATGCTCTGGGTGTGTTCAGCGGTGAACAGCCAGCCATCTTTAGAGGCGCCAGGCTGCAGATAGTAGTCGTCAGGAATGTTGGTGTGACCATAGTCAACACCCAGTTCCAGTGTACCACCCGGGTTGGTTTCCAGGCCGGCCAGACGGACGTCGAAGACATCGTTTGGTACTACGTTGTCATAAATACGATCGCCGTTCGCATCACGATCGGCGAAGGTTGCAGAACCGCCGGACTCAGAAGAACGGGTCGCGGCCAGAGACAGTTTACCGAAGCCCAGATCGATGTTTTCGATACCCGCACCAGGACCAGAGATATCCCAGTAGTAGAAGTCGATCATGTGGACGTCATGACGCTGATAGAAACGCTTACCGGCCCAGATGGTGGAGCCTGGCAGCCATTCAATCAGGTTTTTACCCTGCACGTTTGCTTCACGGAAGGCCGGGCTGGTGGATTCCCAGTCATTCTGCTGAGAAACGGAATACGCAACGTTAGTGTCGAAATAGAAGCTCTTATCGCCCTCTTTCCACACTTCCTGACCCAGTTTCAGTTCGGCGTAGGTTTCACATTCGTTACCGAGACGGTATTTACTTTGTGCACCGGTTGCCTGGAAACATTGTTGTTCACCGCCACTCCCGGTCCAGCCAATGCCAGAACGAGCATAACCTTTAAAGTCCACGGCACCCGCGTGTGCAGACAAAATGCCTGCCGTCACGGCGATTGCCAGAGGAAGTTTGCGCAGAGTAATCATCATTCTATCTCCTGAGATCATTGCTTTTCTTTGTAATTGGAATGCTTAAACGCCTGGCTCTTTGTGCAACCGACGACATGCGGTGCCATCCTCACGGAACAGATGGCAACGCTCTGGCGGCAAACCGATAGCGAATGTGGCACCCTCTTCTACCAACACCACGTCATTCTGGCGGTAGACCAGGTTCTGACGGATGGCGGGGATCTGGATATGAATCTGTGTTTCGTGACCAAGTTGTTCGACGACCTGAACGTCACCTTCCAGCGTCACATCGGCGATGTGGCTCGGCAGTAAATGCTCAGGACGAATACCGAGGGACATATTGGCCCCCACCTGTACGTTGGCGCTGTCGACCGGCAGCCACACTTGCTGACGGTTTGGCAGCTCCACCTGTACCTGTTCAATGGCTGTCGCGGTCACTTTGACGGGCAGGAAGTTCATCTTTGGCGAGCCAATAAAGCCCGCAACAAAGCGGTCTGCCGGGTAGTGATAAAGCTCCAGCGGTTTACCCACCTGCGCCACGCGACCGGCGTCCAGCACCACAATTTTGTCGGCCAGCGTCATCGCTTCGACCTGATCGTGGGTGACGTAAATCATCGTGCGGCCAAGACGTTTGTGCAGACGGGAGATTTCGATACGCATCTGGACGCGCAGGGCGGCATCCAGGTTAGAAAGCGGTTCATCGAGCAGGAACACGCGCGGTTCGGCGACCAGCGTACGGCCAATTGCCACACGCTGACGCTGACCACCGGAGAGGGCTTTTGGTTTACGCTCAAGCAGGTGTGCCAGCTGTAACACTTCCGCCACCTGCGTGACGCGCTGGTTAATCACCTCTTTTTTCGCGCCCGCCAGCTTCAGACCGAAGGACATGTTCTCGGCTACGGAAAGGTGGGGATAGAGTGCATAAGACTGGAAAACCATGCCGACGCCACGTTCGGCAGGCGGAATGTCATTCATTCGGGTATCACCAATCAGCAAATCGCCGCTGGTGATGGTTTCAAGACCGGCAATCATACGCAGCAGAGTTGATTTACCGCAGCCAGATGGGCCGACAAATACCACGAATTCACCTTCGTGGATGTCCAGATTGATGTCTTTCGACACCACAACGTCACCCCAGGCTTTCGTTACATTACGCAGCTGTACGCTCGCCATGCCCTTCTCCCTTCGTTACAACCTGTCACCGACAGAAACATTCAAGATAAGTTCACTATGGGGTATCCATTACTTTCGTGAATCCTCCACCCCCCGGCTTTTTTATGGGGGAGGAGGCGGGAGGATGAGAGAGCAGGCTCTGCGACCGCCGCTGGAGGGCTGAGGCGAAATTCGTGAAGCCACCTGCAAAATTCACTGTGTTTTTATGTGCGCCAGCACTCATAACTTAAATTTATGTAACGGAGATCACACAAACGGGGGGTGGGGCGTAGGGGTTGGGAGGATGGAAAGAGGATGTCAAATAAGGAGACTGAGTCACGTTGAACCACCTCAGTGTATCCACGAGCACATCACCAAAAAAGGATGGCAGATATGAAGATCAAGACTGGCGCACGCGTTTTCGCATTGTCCGCCCTTGCAGCAATGATGATTTCCGCACCGGCTCTCGCCAAAATTGAAGAAGGTAAGCTGGTTATCTGGATTAACGGCGATAAAGGCTATAACGGCCTGGCCGAAGTGGGCAAGAAATTCGAGAAAGACACCGGTATCAAAGTTACCATTGAACACCCGGACAAACTGGAAGAGAAATTCCCGCAGGTTGCTGCAACGGGTGACGGTCCGGACATCATCTTCTGGGCACATGACCGTTTCGGTGGCTACGCCCAGTCGGGTCTGCTGGCTGAAGTGACGCCGGACAAAGCTTTCCAGGACAAACTGTACCCGTTCACCTGGGATGCCGTTCGCTATAACGGCAAGATCATCGCTTACCCAATCGCGGTAGAAGCGCTGTCTCTGATTTACAACAAAGATCTGGTACCCAACCCACCGAAAACCTGGGAAGAGATCCCGAAACTGGATAAAGAGCTGAAGGCGAAAGGTAAGAGCGCGCTGATGTTCAACCTGCAGGAACCGTACTTCACCTGGCCGCTGATTGCTGCCGACGGCGGTTACGCGTTCAAATTTGAAAACGGCAAATATGACGTGAAAGACGTGGGCGTGGACAACGCTGGCGCGAAAGCAGGCCTGACCTTCCTGGTTGACCTCATCAAGAACAAACACATGAACGCGGATACCGACTACTCCATCGCAGAAGCGGCGTTCAACAAAGGCGAAACCGCGATGACCATCAACGGTCCGTGGGCCTGGACCAACATCGACAAGAGCAAAATCAACTACGGCGTAACCCTGCTGCCAACCTTTAAAGGCAAGCCGTCTAAACCGTTCGTTGGCGTGCTGAGCGCAGGTATTAACGCTGCCAGCCCGAACAAAGAGCTGGCGAAAGAGTTCCTGGAAAACTACCTGCTGACCGATCAGGGTCTGGATGAAGTGAACAAGGACAAACCGCTGGGCGCGGTTGCGCTGAAATCCTTCCAGGATCAGCTGGCGAAAGACCCACGTATCGCGGCAACCATGGATAACGCCCAGAAAGGCGAAATCATGCCGAACATCCCACAAATGGCAGCGTTCTGGTACGCCACCCGTACCGCCGTCATCAACGCAGCAAGCGGTCGTCAGACGGTTGATGCTGCGCTGAAAGATGCTCAGGGTCGTATCACGAAGTAAGGCTTTTATCCCCTCTCTCCCCTGCGGAGAGAGGGAGAACAAAATGTGTTGTAGAGGAAGAACCCCATGGATGTCATTAAAAAGAAACACTGGTGGCAAAGCTCTGCCCTGAAGTGGTCTGTAATGGGTCTGCTGTGTCTGCTGGTGGGTTACCTTGTTGTTTTAATGTACGTACAAGGGGAATATCTGTTCGCCATCATGACGCTGATTTTAAGCTCTGCTGGCCTGTATATTTTCGCCAACCGTAAAGCCTATGCCTGGCGATATGTTTACCCGGGCGTGGCCGGGATGGGCCTGTTTGTCCTGTTCCCGCTGATTTGTACCATTGCTATCGCGTTCACCAACTACAGCAGCACCAACCAGCTTGCGCAGGAACGCGCCCAACAGGTGCTGATGGACCGCTCTTATCAGGCGGGCAAAACCTTTAACTTCGGCCTGTATCCTGCGGGCAGCGAGTGGAAGTTAGCACTCACTGACGAAGAAACCGGAAAAAATTATGTCTCTGACGCTTTCAAATTTGGCGGCGAGCAGAAGCTGGCCTTAAAAGAGGCTGCGGCCCTGCCGGAAGGCGAACGCGCTAACCTGCGCATCATTACGCAGAACCGTCAGGCGCTGACGCAGCTTACCGCCCAACTGCCGGACGAAAGCAAAGTGACCATGAGTTCACTGCGCCAGTTCTCCGGGACACAACCGCTCTATACGCTGGCGGACGACGGCACGCTGACCAACAACCAGAGCGGCGTGAAGTACCGTCCAAACAACGACATTGGTTTCTACCAGTCCATTACGGCTGATGGCAAATGGGGTGATGACAAGCTCAGCCCGGGCTACACCGTGACGATAGGCTGGGACAACTTCACCCGCGTCTTCACCGATGAAGGGATCCAGAAACCGTTCTTCGCCATCTTTGTCTGGACCGTGGTGTTCTCCATACTGACGGTGATCCTGACCGTTGCCGTGGGCATGGTGCTGGCGTGTCTGGTGCAGTGGGAATCTCTGAAAGGGAAAGCCATTTACCGCGTGCTGCTTATTCTGCCGTATGCCGTCCCGTCGTTTATCTCGATTCTGATTTTCAAAGGGCTGTTTAACCAGAGCTTCGGTGAAATCAACATGATGCTGAGCGCGCTGTTCGGCATCAAACCGGCCTGGTTCAGCGACCCAATCACCGCCCGCTCGATGATTATCATCGTGAACACCTGGCTCGGTTATCCGTACATGATGATCCTGTGCATGGGCCTGCTGAAGGCGATTCCGGACGATTTGTACGAAGCCTCGGCAATGGATGGCGCGGGTCCGTTCCAGAATTTCTTTAAGATTACGCTGCCGCTGCTCATTAAGCCGCTGACGCCGCTGATGATTGCCAGCTTTGCCTTCAACTTTAACAACTTCGTGCTGATTCAGCTGTTGACCAACGGTGGGCCTGACCGTCTTGGCACCACCACGCCGGCAGGCTATACCGACCTGCTCGTCAGCTACACCTACCGTATCGCCTTCGAAGGCGGCGGCGGTCAGGACTTCGGTCTGGCGGCAGCGATTGCCACCCTGATCTTCCTGCTGGTTGGCGCTCTGGCGATTGTGAACCTGAAAGCAACACGCATGAAATTCGACTAAGGAGGGCACAGAATATGTCTATGGTCCAACCCAAATCTCAGAAACTGCGCCTCTTCGCGACGCATTTAGGGCTGCTGATTTTTATCGCGGCAATCATGTTCCCGCTGCTGATGGTCATCGCCATCTCCCTGCGTGCCGGTAACTTCGCGACCGGGAGCCTGATCCCGGATGAAATCTCCTGGGAGCACTGGAAGTTAGCGCTGGGCTTCAGCGTTGAACACGCGGATGGCCGCGTCACGCCACCGCCGTTCCCGGTGCTGTTATGGCTGTGGAACTCGGTGAAAATTGCCGGGATTACCGCGATTGGAATTGTCGCACTCTCCACGACCTGTGCTTACGCCTTTGCCCGTATGCGTTTCCCGGGTAAAGCCACGCTGCTGAAAGGGATGCTGATTTTCCAGATGTTCCCGGCAGTACTGTCACTGGTGGCGTTGTATGCCTTGTTTGACCGACTGGGCCAGTACGTGCCGTTTATCGGCCTGAACACCCACGGTGGCGTCATCTTCGCCTATCTTGGCGGTATCGCGCTGCATGTGTGGACCATCAAAGGGTATTTCGAAACCATCGACGGCTCGCTGGAAGAAGCGGCGGCGCTGGATGGCGCGACCCCGTGGCAGGCATTCCGTCTGGTGCTTCTGCCGCTGTCGGTGCCGATCCTGGCGGTGGTCTTTATCCTGTCGTTTATCGCAGCCATCACCGAAGTGCCGGTCGCTTCCCTGTTACTGCGTGATGTCAACAGCTATACGCTGGCCGTCGGTATGCAGCAATACCTCAATCCGCAGAACTATTTGTGGGGCGACTTTGCGGCGGCGGCTGTACTCTCCGCCATCCCTATCACCGTCGTGTTCCTGCTGGCGCAGCGCTGGCTGGTGAATGGCCTGACGGCGGGCGGTGTGAAAGGTTAAGTTTCATTTGTTATGCCACTGCAACCCTCAACTTTAGACGTATTGTATTGACCCAACTTGTGACTGTTGTTAGGCGGCCTCCGGGCCGCCATTTTTTTATTCCCGTTTCAGCCGTTTCGAATTGCACAGCCAGAGCGTGATCACCAGCAGCAGGATCGCCGTCGAATAGATCAGTACGTCGAGCGGGGAGGTATGATCCACGATGATCAGCCGCACAATCGCGGTGATCCCGATGTAAACAAAATAGCGTAGCGGGAAGTGAAAGCCCGACTGGAAATACTTCACAATCAGCGCGATAAACTCAAAGTAGAGAAAGTAGACCACCAGGCCTTCCACCAGCTCATATTTGCTGGTTTGTTCAGGGGCGAACAGCACATCCGCCAGATGCACCGTCTCTTTTCCCAAAAAGACGACCAGTATCAGGCCAAGGCTCAGCAGACCGAGGTTCAGCACGGTCTGGAGGATTGTTGAGATAAACTCAACGCGCGGGCGAGTCAGGGATGTCATAGAGCACCTCATTCTCCAGGGCGAGGTTCCTGTATAACGCAAAAATGTGACGGTGATCTATATTTTTTGTTTATATTATGTTCAGCGCTGTGGCATGTTGCATTGTGACACGCTTATTTCGACGAAGGGATGATGAAATTAACCATTCAACGCGCCACCCTGGATGATGCAAAACAGCTGAGTGAAATGGGGTATGCCAGCTACCGGCATCACTTTGGGCATCTATGGGAAAGCCAGACAGAGCTTGCCGCCTTTCTTAAGCAGGAATACGCGCCGCAGGCGATAGCAGACAGCCTGATGCAGCCGGGCACTTACTGGCTCATTGCCAGCGCACAAATGCCAGTCGGATTCGCAAAATTCTCAACCCAGCAGACCATCGAGCCCGAGGGGCTGTCGGGTACGCTCCTGCATAAACTCTATTTATTGCCGGATGCCACGGGACACCGCTACGGCGAGCAACTCCTTGCGGAAGTGATTCGCCAGGCAAAAGCCTGTTCGGAAAATCTGCTGTGGCTGGAAGTCCTCGAAAAGAACCCTCGCGCACGCCGGTTTTACGAAGCGCAGGGGCTGAAACATGTCAAAGACACCCTCTTCGTCACTGCGGCGCAAACCAGCACCCTCCATATTATGTCGATGCCAGTCTAAGGAGATGTATGCCAGAGCAACGCCAGGCGGCTATTCGTCATGTTGTCTGCGGCGAAAACGTCGTCATTTACGAACCCGCGAATCTTTATGAATGTTCGCTGGGCGATAACGTCTTTATCGGCCCGTTTGTTGAAATCCAGGCTAACTCGCACATCGGTGCTGACAGCAAAATTCAGTCCCATACCTTCATCTGCGAGTACGTCACCGTCGGCGAGCGCTGTTTCATTGGCCATGGGGTGATGTTCGCCAACGATATGTTCCGCGACGGTAAACCCAATGCCGACCGGCGCAGCTGGGGACACATTCGCGTGGGCAACGACGTTTCAATCGGCAGCGGGGCCACCATTCTGGCTGTCTCAATTTGTGATGGGGCGGTGATTGGGGCGGGAAGCGTGGTGACAAAGTCCATCACCGAGAAAGGGGTTTACGCCGGGAACCCGGCGAGACTGTTGCGGCGTTTGTAAGGTGCCCGGCAGGCGTAACGCTACCGGGCACTCACGCATCATCTGAAGTTGATGTTCTTATCGCTGGTCATGTCGTACAGCTGGAATTTACGACCCAGCTGCTGACCACCGTCACGCGTCAGCGGCGTCCAGCCAATTGCCGCACGGCTGCGGGTTGGGCCTGACGAGAACAGATCCAGCGGAATGGAGACGTACACGCCTTTGGTGAAGTCCCCTTCCCCGTACTCGTCCGGCGAGACGTTAGTGATCGTGGCATAGCCACCGACCACCACACCGCTGTCGAAGTGTTTAGAGATATCCAGCGTGCCACCTTTATCCCCCGCCAGATACTGACCAACGCTGGCTTTCACCAGTACATCCGGGGCAAACGACGGCGTCCAGTAGGCCGTCAGATGGCCGGTTTTAACGCTGTAATCGGTGAACTTCATCATGTCCTGCGCGCTGCGCCAGTCACGCTGTTTGACGTAGTTGGCATCAAGACCAAACGCCCAGTTGCTGTCTACCGGACGGTAGAGTACTTCAGCCCCCGCGCCGCCAAACATCGTTTCCAGATAACCGCCGTAAACCTGGCCGTAGAAACCGTTGCCAAAGTACTGGAAGTAGTTGGCCTGCAGGTTGTTTACGTAAGCGTCGTTCTGCACATATTCACGTACGCGAGTACGCACGCGCGGCAGCTTCGAGTCGTTCGGCGGGTTGGTATAGTTGAACTTGTCGTAGTTGTTGGCAAGGTTACCGAACAGGCTGCCGGTGGTCAGCATGTGGTCGGTGACCCACAGATCCGCCGTCGCCATGACGCCCAGCTGATACATGTAGAAGTTTTCTGGCCCACCAACAGACTGGTTCAGTACCGGATCGATATGGAAATCAAAGCGCGACTTATCGATATACCAGCCCTGCTCGGTGGTGTCTGGCACCACTGGCTCAACGCGTTTTTGCACCAGCTCGGTTTCATGCCCAAGCGGTTCGCCTTCCAGATGGCGCTTAAGACTGGCGACATCCGTTTCCGTCGTAACCTGCGGCATGTTCAGACGGTTTTCGGTCACGCGGATCGTGCTAATCCCGTCCGGCAGATCGTTCATGATGATCCGGTTGGCGCGTTCGATCCCTTCCCGCGAGTCGCGGTATTTCACCTGCTCGCCGGTCACGTACAGCGTATCGCCTTTCACCTGAATCTTCGGATCCGCCAGACCGGCGTTGTATTTCAGCAGGGTCAGCTGGTTCGCCACGACGGAGTGCTGCAGAATGGCATCCTGCGGCTCCGGCTGGTAGGCAGGGCGCGCGTTGTCGTTGTAGTGTGGCCGCATATCGTTAAAGTTGGTACGCAGCGTCACGCCAAACATCATGGTATTGCCACGCTCATAGCTGAGGTTAACGTCAGCCCAGTCAGCCACACGGTAAATGGCACCGACGTTAAATTTGCTCTTCTGCTCAATCTTGCCGGCGAAATCCTGTGAATAGTCATTCCCTTCGTATTCCAGTTTCAGGCGCAGCGGCTGCCAGGGCGTCTGGTACTCTACGCCGCCAAACAGCGAGGCCGGGCCGTGGAACATCTGGTCGCCGTTGATGGAGCCTGCTTTCTGATAGCTATTATCGCGATAGCAATATTTGTCGCTGTAGGAGCAGAACGGGTTTTTCACGTTGCCGCTGGTCCCCAGATACCCCCAGCCGAGACCGAGTGAGAAATCAAACGGTCCCCAGGCTTTGCTGGCCACCACGTATTCCGCATCAAACAGACCGGTACCGCCGATATCCCGCGCGCCAACGGAGACCTGCGGCATCCAGTAACTCTCTTCCCACAGACGCAGCTTCACGTCGAACGCTTTATCTTTGTAGGTCTGATCGCCGGAGAAGGACTCGACGCTGCTGTACCGTTTGGTGCGCACGTCAGTGTAGCGCAGCGTGGTTTCGAGCCACGGAAACAGCTGTACAGCGGCGGAGTAGTAGCGATACTGATCGTTATCACGGTAGTTGAGGCTGATTTCCCCTTCCCGCGCCATGCGCGCGGTAGGCGTTTGCAGTAAACCGACGCCGCCGAAATCTGACTGAGACGGGCCAATGGGTGCCGGATACGTTTCTGCATGGCAGGCGGCACTCACGCACAACGCCAGCATGCTATAGAGATAGGTTCTTTTCATTATTCCGGTATCCGCTGTTTCAGGGAGTGAAGGATATCGGCGTTCAGCCCGTCATATGCCTTCGTCCAGAAATGGTCGGCAAAACCGACAAAAATGACGCTGCCTGGCATCGGTTCGATATGGCGTTTATTCCAGTAGGCTACCGGTGCTTTCTGCGTTTGGCCGTCCGGGTACACCACCCATGCGTAGCTCTTATCCGCACCGCTCAACAAATTTTGTTCATCGAGATAGCTCGCCACATCGCGACCCGGCATAAACGGCTTATTACCCGGACTGCTGACAAGCCCGAACACGGTAATGGTAGAAGGCTGAACAGGTAGCCAGAGCGTGTACTCGCCTTCCAGTGACGGGTTAGCCGTTTCCGCGACGCGAACGTGGTCCGGATCGAGATTGACCGGCAACCGTCCGGTGACCTTCAGCGCCTTAAGCTGCTGGCGAAGGCTGTTAATGGCCGCCGCGTCGTCACCCTCTTCCTGCTCCGCCAGCCCTGTTAGCCTGGCGAGCAGCGCGTTATGTTGTTGCTCCGCCACCACCGTCGCCTGTCGTTCACTGATGACCGCACCCGGCCACCAGCTGTTCGCCAGCCTTGGCTGGCCGACGAGATCGATCAAGTGTCCGGCGTTGGTCAATGTTTTAGGCTTCGTATTGTCCTGCGTATAGACTTTTACCGTCCCGGCAGACCATGCGAGCGGCGTAGCAAAGCTTGCGATCAGCGCAACGCGAATAAGTGTTTTCATGATTTCGCGGCCTTGATCAGCGTGGTTTTGACCGGGAAGAATCCGGCACCAAGATACTGTAACGACTGGCGTATCTGGCCGTCATCGTCCACCCAGAAGCGGTTATGCCAGGTTGCCTGATCGGTGGTGACCTCTTCATCCAGCACGCGAACCCGGGTTTCGTCGCTGCCCACATTGACGCTGTCCGTGCCATCCCAGCGGAAGGTGGAGCGGGCGGTGGCATAGCGAACCTGCTTGTGTTCGGTCCAGCCCATCGTGCGGGTCCAGCTTGCCCCATCGGTTATCTGGTTCGGCTTGTTCAGCGGATCGGCGGCGAGATTGTTGACTTCAAGCAGGTTGTCACCCCCGAGCAGGGTTTTCACGATACGGCTATGCTGCGTTACGATGGTGGCCTGATCCTGCGTCACCCATTTCTGCTGCCCGTTTTCATCGAAAGCGAGCACCACAAACAGCTGTGGGCCATCGTTGAGCTGCATGTACTGACTGGCATAGGGCATGTTCTGAAGTTCGTCATCGGTCAGATGCACGCCCGGCGTACCGAACATGCTTTCCCACAGTGAATGGCCCAGCCCTTTGGTGGTGGCCGAGCACGCCTGCAAAAGCAGACAAATCAGGATGATCCCAGGTCGCTTCACGACTCTTCTCCGCATTATTGCCGGGTGATGCTGCGCTTACCCGGTCTACAGGTCCCGAAGGCTACTGAAAAGCCAGAATAACCACACCGAAGTGTGGTTATGATTAAAACACCCGTTATTACTGGGTGCTGGTGGTCGTGGTGGTCGTGGTTCCGGTATTGGAGCCATCACCGCCACCGGTTGCCGCCAGGGCGACACCCACGGCTGAACTTACGGTGCTGGCGCTGGACGCGGTAGAAATCCCCGCAGACGCAGACGTCGCAGCCGAACCTGCCGCTTCTCCGACCTGAACCGGAGCCGCATTAACAGATGTCGCCGCAAGCGCAGATATGGCGAAAATGCCATACAGTACTTTCTTCATAAGAATTTCCCTTCATTTAATGAATGGAGATTTGCCCAAAAAGAATTTCAGGCGGATTCGAGTATACACAACTAAAGGTGAGGGTTTGCCGTAGGGGTAAATAGAAGAAGGGTTTTCGGACAATTGGATAAAATGGAAACAAAAGGACGATTAGATAATAATATAACTTATATAAATCAATGAAATAGAATTAGATTCCGTGACGGTAATTATCCGTATTTTCCTAAAATAAACCGCAGCAATTAACAGGTTAACAGCTATTTTCAGATTAAACTCACTACAGGAATTTGAGTTTAATAACAGACATCAGGAATTATCCGATAAAAAAATGCCGGCATTTCGCCGGCACTTTTTCATGACACTTTAATTACGCGCGCCATGCTTTATAACGGTTGATCAGACCATTTGTGGAGCTGTCGTGGCTGTTAATCGCGTTATCGTCACCCAGTTCAGGCAGGATACGGTTTGCCAGCTGTTTACCCAGCTCAACGCCCCACTGGTCAAAGGTGAAGATGTTCAGGATAGCGCCCTGAGTGAAGATCTTATGCTCGTACAGGGCAATCAGCGCCCCCAGGCTGAACGGCGTAATTTCGCGCAGCAGGATGGAGTTGGTTGGACGGTTGCCTTCGAACACTTTGAACGGCACAACGTGGTCCAGCGTGGCCGGATCTTTACCCTGGTCGCGGTATTCCTGCTCAACCACGTCACGAGACTTACCGAACGCCAGCGCTTCAGTCTGTGCGAAGAAGTTAGACAGCAGCTTCGGATGGTGGTCTGACAGCGGGTTATGGGTAATGGCCGGGGCAATGAAATCGCACGGGACCATTTTGGTGCCCTGGTGGATCAGCTGATAGAACGCATGCTGGCCGTTAGTGCCTGGCTCGCCCCAGATGATTGGGCCAGTCTGGTAATCCACAGCGTTACCGTTACGGTCAACGTATTTACCGTTGGATTCCATGTTGCCCTGCTGGAAGTAGGCTGCAAAACGGTGCATGTACTGGTCGTATGGCAGAATCGCTTCGGTTTCAGCCCCGAAGAAGTTGTTGTACCAGATACCAATCAGCGCCAGCAGCACAGGCAGGTTTTTCTCAGGTGCGGTGGTGGAGAAGTGTTTATCCATCGCATGCGCGCCGGAGAGCAGCTCAACAAAGTTGTCGAAGCCGACGGAGAGGATGATCGACAGGCCGATAGCGGACCACAGAGAGTAACGACCGCCCACCCAGTCCCAGAACTCGAACATGTTCGCGGTGTCGATACCGAACTCGCTAACGGCTTTCCCGTTGGTCGACAGCGCGGCGAAGTGTTTCGCCACGTGCTTGTTGTCGCCTGCGGTTTTCAGGAACCAGTCGCGCGCGCTGTGGGCGTTGGTCATGGTTTCCTGAGTGGTGAAGGTTTTAGACGCGACCAGGAACAGGGTCGTTTCCGGATTCACGTTCTTCAGCACCTCGGCAATGTGGGTACCATCGACGTTAGAAACAAAGTGCATGTTGAGGTGGTTTTTGTATGGGCGCAGCGCTTCGGTGACCATGAATGGGCCGAGGTCAGACCCGCCGATACCGATGTTAACGACATCCGTAATCGGTTTGCCGGTGTAGCCTTTCCAGCTTCCGGAGATGATCGCTTCAGAGAAAGCTTTCATCTTTTCCAGCACCGCGTTCACTTCCGGCATCACATCTTTGCCGTCAACGATAATCGGAGTATTGCTACGGTTACGCAGCGCCACGTGCAGCACGGCACGGTCTTCGGTGCGGTTGATCTTCTCACCGGAGAACATGGATTTGATGGCGTCGGCCAGCTCAGTCTCTTTCGCCAGATCCTGCAGCTTCGCCAGCGTTTCTTCGGTAATGCGGTTTTTGGAGAAATCCACCAGCATCAGGTCATCGAAGGTCGCGGAGAACTTATTGAAACGATCGGCATCTTTCGCGAACAGGTCCGCGATGGTGACGTCTTTCATTTCATCATAATGTTTCTGTAGTGCCTGCCAGGCAGCGGTCTGCGTTGGGTTGATGTTTTTCATTAGCAATACTCTTCTGATTTGAGAATTGTGACTGCGGTCGATTGTAGCGCCTGCAAATAAAAATTGTGATGGTTTTTATGCCATTGCCCTGGCCTGCATCAAACACAGGTGAAAAGACCCGAAAAGTATAGCTGCTGAAACGCCCTTCAGGGGCGGCGAAATGTCGGTCAAAAGGCGGTAAAAAGGAGCATAAAATATGGCCCTGTTATAAGTCCTGTTACTGAGGGGTACCCCCCCATAAAAAATCCGCATAATCCCAGCATTGACAGGACCTCCCCCACATTTTATTTATAGGGCCGTATTTTGCGCCTGCACCTGTTCTCGTTTCATTCTTGTGCCAAGGTCGCTTTATTCATTCCCTGACACGAGGTTGTTATGACGAGTTTTGTGGTCGCCAAATTTGGCGGCACCAGTGTGGCCGATTACGATGCCATGAACCGCAGCGCCGATGTGGTGCTGGCCGATCCGAATACCCGCCTGGTGGTGCTTTCCGCCTCTGCTGGCGTGACGAACCTGCTGGTTTCTCTGTCTGAAGGACTGGAAGCAACCGAACGTTTCGTTAAGCTGGACGCACTGCGCAAAATTCAGTTCAACATCCTTGAACGTCTGCAGAATCCGAACGTGATCCGTGAGGAAGTGGAACGCCTGCTGGAAAATATCACTACCCTGGCTGAAGCCGCCTCTCTGGCGACCTCCACCGCGCTGACCGATGAACTGGTCAGCCACGGCGAGCTGATGTCCACGCTGCTGTTCGTGGAGATCCTCCGCGAGCGTAACGTCCATGCCCAGTGGTTTGACGTGCGTAAAGTCATGCGCACCAGCGATCGCTTTGGCCGTGCCGAGCCGGATGTTGAAATGCTGGCCGAGCTGACCCAGCAGCAGCTGGCTCCGCGCCTGGCAGAAGGGATGGTGATCACTCAGGGCTTTATCGGTAGCGAAGCCAAAGGCCGTACAACTACGCTTGGCCGCGGCGGCAGTGACTATACGGCAGCCCTGCTCGGCGAAGCGCTGCATGCCACCCGTGTGGATATCTGGACTGACGTGCCGGGTATTTACACCACCGACCCGCGCGTGGTCTCTGCGGCGAAACGCATTGATGTGATCGCGTTTGAAGAGGCGGCCGAAATGGCCACCTTCGGCGCGAAAGTATTGCACCCGGCGACGCTGTTGCCGGCCGTGCGCAGCGATATCCCGGTCTTCGTTGGCTCCAGTAAGGATCCCAAAGCAGGCGGTACGCTGGTGTGCAAGAAAACCGAAAACCCGCCATTGTTCCGAGCGCTGGCCCTGCGCCGCCGCCAGACGCTGGTGACGCTGCACAGCCACAATATGCTGCATTCTCGCGGTTTCCTGGCGGAAGTGTTTGGCATCCTCGCGCGCCATAATATCTCCGTGGATTTGATCACCACATCCGAAGTGAGCATCGCGCTGACGCTGGACACCACTGGCTCCACGTCAACCGGCGACACCCTGCTGACGCAGTCGTTGCTGATCGAACTCTCTGAGTTGTGCCGCGTGGAAGTGGAAGAAGATCTGGCGCTGGTTGCCATCATCGGCAACAAGCTGTCGCGTGCCTGCGGCGTGGGCAAAGAGGTCTTCGGCGTACTCGACCCGTTCAGCATTCGTATGATTTGCTACGGCGCCTCCAGCTACAACCTCTGCTTCCTGGTGCCAGCCGATCAGGCCGAGCAGGTCGTGCAAAAACTTCATCAGAATTTGTTTGAATAAAATTCGTTAGCACGATAAACAATACCTATAAGCCGGGCACAGACCCGGCTTTTTTATAACTAAACAACACGACAATACTGCAAGGACTATCTATGTTATCCGCCATCACCCGGCTGTTCCCGTTGTGGGCACTGCTGCTTTCCGTACTCGCGTATTACACTCCCACCCACTTTACGGGCATTGGCCCGTGGGTCACGACGCTGCTGATGCTGATTATGCTCGGCATGGGCGTACACCTGAAAATTGACGACTTCAAACGCGTTCTGTCGCGCCCAGCCCCCGTAGCGGCAGGAATTTTCCTGCACTACCTGGTCATGCCGCTTGCGGCGTGGCTGCTGGCCATGGCCTTTAAAATGCCGCCAGATTTATCCGCCGGTATGGTGCTGGTCGGCAGCGTGGCCAGCGGCACGGCATCCAATGTGATGATTTACCTGGCAAAAGGTGATGTGGCGCTCTCGGTGACCATCTCTTCCGTTTCAACGCTGGTGGGTGTGATTGCCACGCCGCTGTTAACGCGTCTGTATGTGGATGCGCAGATTCAGGTAGACGTCATGGGGATGCTGCTCAGTATTCTGCAGATTGTGGTGATCCCGATTGCGCTGGGCCTGGTGATTCACCATCTGTTCCCGCGCGTGGTCAAAGCCGTTGAACCGTACCTGCCTGCCTTCTCGATGGTCTGTATTCTGGCCATCATCAGCGCCGTGGTTGCCGGCTCTGCATCGCACATTGCCTCAGTAGGCTTTGTGGTGATCATCGCGGTAGTGTTGCATAACACCCTTGGTCTTTTGGGCGGTTACTGGGGCGGGAAGCTGTTTGGTTTCGACGAATCCACCTGTCGTACGCTGGCAATCGAAGTGGGGATGCAAAACTCGGGGCTGGCCGCAGCTCTGGGCAAGATCTACTTCTCGCCGCTGGCGGCCTTGCCGGGTGCGCTGTTCTCCGTCTGGCATAATCTGTCCGGCTCGCTGCTGGCAGGCTACTGGTCAGGCAAACCCATTAATGAGCCCGCGAAAAAAGATGCAGTGAAACAGGGTTAATTTCCTTCGCTTGCTTTACACTGGAGCCTCCCCTTCAGGAGGCTTCAGCAATGGCTACACCACGTTTGACCCAGAAAGACATGACGGAAGCTGAGCAGCGCGAACTGAAAACGCTCCTCGACCGCGCTCGTATCGCCCATGGCCGCACGCTGACTAACGCCGAAACCAATCAGGTTAAAAAAGAGTACATTGATAAATTGATGGCTCAGCGTGAAACTGAGGCGAAACAAGCCCGCAAGCTGAAAAAAGAGCAGGCTTATAAACCCGATAAAGAAGCGACCTTTTCCTGGTCAGCCAATACCTCACCCCGTGGAAGGCGCTAATTAGCGCCCTTTCTTTTTACGGCCCGGCTGGACGAAGCGTTTGCCCGTAGGCTTGCCGCGGCTTTTCTCTTCTGATGGCGGCGCTTTCACCACCGGGCGCTTAATGGCCTGGGTTTTCGGTTTGGCTTTCGTTTTTGGCTTCGCTTCAGACGATGAATTCTCGATGAGCCTGAACAGCTCAATCAGTTCGTCATCCGTTAAATCACGCCACTCGCCCAGTGGAATACCGGTCAGACTCACGTTCATAATGCGCGTACGTTCGAGCTTCACCACGTCATAACCGAAGTGCTCGCACATCCGGCGGATCTGACGGTTTAAGCCCTGCACAAGGGTAATGCGGAAAGCAAACGGCGCCTCTTTCTTCACCTTGCACTTCTTCGTGACGGTCCCCAGAATCGGCACACCTGCGCCCATACCGCGGATAAAGTCGTCCGTGACCGGCTTATTGACCGTAACGATGTACTCTTTCTCGTGGTCGTTACCGGCACGCAGAATTTTGTTCACCAGATCGCCGTGGTTGGTCAGGAAAATCAGCCCCTGTGAGTCTTTATCAAGGCGGCCAATCGGGAAGATACGGCTGCTGTGATTAACGAAATCAACAATGTTGTCCCGCTCGCCGTCTTCCGTGGTACTGACGATGCCAACCGGCTTATTCAACGCGATAAATACCAGGTCTTCCGCATCACGCGGTTCAATGAGCTGACCATTCACTTTGACCACGTCACCGGGGACGACCTGGTCACCGATGGTGGCGCGTTTGCCGTTGAGAAACACGTTACCCTGTTCAATGTAACGGTCCGCCTCGCGACGTGAGCAGATCCCGCTCTCGCTAATGTATTTGTTTAATCGTGTTGATTGAGTTGGCAGCATAGTTTCTCCTGTAAAGGCGAAATATACCTTAGGTTTGGGCTGGTAAAAAGATTAGCCGACGGTTACCGGGCATCATGCCCGGCGTAAACCTGCTGGTTTTGTGGTTAACCACCTTATCAAGGCGCTTTCAGAGATTAATATTCATCTCGATCGTCGTCTTCATCCGGCTGCTCCATGACGCTATAAGCGACCGCGCAGAATAACGAGTTGAGACGCTTCATGTCCCCCAGCAACCCCAGGTGCAGGGAGCTGGTTTCAATGCTCTGGACGTTCTGCTGGTGCAGTCGTTCAACGTGGGCGTGCGAGTAGCGCCGGTTGAGGATACGGAAGCGATGTTTGTTACGACGCAAGCGGCGGGCGCTCGGTACGTCGCTGGAGAAGAAGACCAGCATCGCCAGCTTCAGGTTGCTCAGCAACTGCTCGTGCAGCGCCTCCAGCTCCTTCAGGCCTTCAACCGAGAAGGCGCGGCGCGCGGCAAGGGATTTGTCAGCAATTTCACTTCCCATACGCTCAACGATATCCGAGGCCTGTTCGAGGTTAAGCGACATTTCGATGATTTCCGCCCAGCGGCGGGACTCTTCCTCTGCCAGTTCATCCTGCGGAATACGCGCCAGGTAGAGCTTGATGGCGGTATAGAGCACGTTGATATCGTCCGCCAGCCTGCGCAGCTCTTTCTCTTCTCGCGGCTCTCCGTGCATGACCTTTTGCAGCCCTTCAAGCATCGTTTCCATGGCATCGCCCATGCGCAGCGTCTCGCGCGCGGCATTAGCCAGCGCCAGCGCCGGGGTATCCAGCGCGGAGGTGTCCAGATGCTTAGGTTTCAGACGCGCATCCAGCTCCGGTTCATCCCGAATAAGCCGTTCGCAGAAGCGGGCCATGGGTTCAGCAAAAGGCACCATCGCCAGGCAACGCACCAGGTTGTAAAACACGTGGAAATAGATAACCAGCTCAGCCTTCGGTAACGGGAGATTGTCCATCAGGTTGGCCAGTGGATAGACAAACGGCAGAATAATCAGGCTACCCACCAGCTTAAACAGCAGGCTTCCGAGCGCCACGCGCCGGGCAGCAGCGTTTGCGGCGCTGTTATTGAGCATCGCCAGCAGGCCAGAGCCAAGGTTGGCCCCGATCACCAGACACAGCGCGACCGGGAAAGAGATCGCCCCCGCGGCGGTTAACGTCGCCGTCAGCAGCACAGCGGCCAGGCTGGAGTAACTGACGATGGCAAATACCGCGCCGATCAACGCATCCAGCATGATGTCCCCGGTCAGCGAGGCAAAGATGACCTGAACGCCGTTGGCCTCGGTGATGGGGGTCACCGCCTGCACAATCAGCTCCAGCGCCAGCAGGATCAACCCAAGGCCAATCCCCACGCGGCCAAGCTGTCCGGCACGCGTCTGCTTACGGCCAAGGAAGAAGATGACACCGATAAAAATCAGCAGCGGCGACAGCCAGGAGAGATCGAAGGTCAGGATACGCGCCATCAGCGCGGTCCCCACGTCAGCGCCCAGCACAATGACCAGCGCGGGTGCCAGCGCCACCAGATCTTGCGCCACAAACGAGGTCACGAGCAGGGTCGTCGCATTACTGCTCTGCACCAGTGCCGTCACGCCGATGCCCGCGCAGAAGGCGAGCGGCTTCTTCTCAACGCTGCTGCTGAGAACGGTGCGTAAGCGCGCGCCAAAGACGCGCATAACGCCGGTACGGACAATATGCGTGCCCCATACCAGCAATGCTACTGCGGAAAGCAAGTGTAACAGGGTCAGCACGGAAGGTTCTCCTCCTTATCGTTCTACGTTTTTATGATTCAGTATAAGGGTTTAAACGTAAGAAAGAGACAGGGCGCCCAATGAGCGCCCTGTTTGTTGTAAGGAAAAGTGACGTTAGTCAGCGTCGTAGCCTAAATTGGGTGCCAGCCAGCGTTCAACCTCTGAGACACTCATGCCTTTGCGCAGGGCGTAATCTTCAATCTGATCGCGCTGCAGCTGCGCGACGGCGAAGTATTTGCTGTCGGGATGGCTGAAATACCAGCCGGACACCGATGCCCCAGGCCACATGGCGAAAGACTCGGTAAGCTTCATGCCGGTATGGGCTTCTACATCCAGCAATGTCCAGATAGTGCCCTTTTCGGTGTGTTCCGGGCAGGCTGGATAGCCCGGAGCCGGACGAATCCCCTGGTAGTTTTCGCGGATCAGCTCCTCGTTGCTGAGGTTCTCATTGGCCGCGTAGCCCCAGTGTACCTTGCGCACGCGCTCGTGGAGGTACTCTGCGAAGGCTTCCGCCAGACGATCGGCAATCGCTTTCACCATGATTTTATTGTAATCATCGTGCTGCGCGTCGAACGCCTCCGCCAGCGCATCTTCCTCAAGACCCCCGGTCACGGCAAACGCCCCGATATAATCCGCTTTCCCGGAAAGCTTCGGTGCAACGAAATCGGCCAGGCAGTAGTTAGCAAAGCCCACTTTCTCGGTTTGCTGGCGCAGATGGCGACTTACTGCCAGCACGTGCGTGCGGGTCTCGTCGCGATAAATTTCGATGTCGTCGCCCACACGGTTCGCCGGGAACAGGCCCACCACGCCGCGCGGGTTGAGGCTTTTCTGCGCACTCAACTGGTCAAGCATTTCGTTGGCGTCGTTGAACAGGCGTTTGGCTTCTTCCCCGACCACCTCATCTTCAAGGATGCGGGGATATTTGCCCGCCAGTGACCAGGTCATGAAGAACGGTGTCCAGTCGATGTAGTTACGCAGCGTCTCGATGCTGGCAGTGACGTCCTGAACGCCCAGACGATGCGCCACAGGGGGCGTATAGCTGGCCCAGTCAAACGCCAGATCGTTATCGCGCGCGGCCTGGAGTGTCACCGGCGGCGTCCGCGGTTTCTTACGGCCATGCTGAATACGCACGGTCTCGTACTCTTTGCGGGTACGCGCGACAAAATCATCACGCTGGGTGGCAGACAACAATGCCGACACGACGCCCACGGTACGCGAGGCGTTTTGCACATAAACCGTCGGGCCACTGTAGTTCTGCTCGATTTTCACCGCCGTGTGCGCTTTGGACGTTGTCGCCCCGCCAATCAGCAGTGGAATGGTAAAGCCCTGACGCTCCATCTCTTTCGCCACGTTGACCATCTCGTCCAGCGACGGGGTAATCAGCCCGGAAAGTCCAATCAGGTCAGCATTCACTTCGCGCGCAGTTTTGAGGATTTTATCCGCCGGCACCATCACGCCAAGATCGATAATCTCGTAGTTATTACACTGCAGTACGACGCCCACAATGTTCTTACCGATGTCATGCACGTCGCCCTTAACGGTGGCGATCACCATTTTACCGTTGCTGGAGCCTTTCTCTTTGCTGGCTTCGATAAAGGGTTCGAGATAGGCCACCGCCTGCTTCATGACGCGTGCGGATTTCACCACCTGCGGCAGGAACATTTTGCCTTCGCCAAACAGATCGCCGACCACGTTCATGCCGTCCATCAACGGCCCTTCGATCACTTCAATCGGGCGCGTCGATTGCTGACGTGCTTCTTCGGTGTCCTGTTCAATAAACTCGGTAATTCCCTTAACGAGTGAGTATTCCAGACGTTTTTTCACGTCCCAGGCACGCCACTCCGCCTGCTGAATGTTTACCGATGCATCGGATTTACTGCCGCGGTATTTCTCGGCCAGATCCAGCATGCGCTCGGTGGCGTCATCACGCCGGTTGAGGATCACGTCTTCTACGGCGTCGCGCAGTTCCGCCGGCAGGTCGTCGTAAATGGCCAGCTGTCCGGCGTTAACGATCCCCATGTCCATACCGTTACGGATAGCGTAATAGAGGAATACGGCGTGGATAGCTTCACGCACCGGATCGTTACCGCGGAAGGAGAATGACACGTTCGAGACGCCGCCGGAGATCAGCGCATGCGGCAGCTCGCGTTTGATGTCTTCACACGCGCCGATAAAGTCCTGCGCGTAGTTATTGTGCTCTTCAATACCGGTAGCAACCGCGAAGATGTTCGGGTCGAAGATGATGTCTTCCGGCGGGAAGCCCACCTCTTCCGTCAGAATTTTGTATGCGCGGCGACAAATCTCAATTTTGCGCGCACGGGTATCGGCCTGGCCCATTTCATCGAAGGCCATCACCACCACGGCGGCACCATAACGGCGCACCATCTTCGCGTGGTGGATAAAGGTATCAACGCCTTCTTTCATCGAGATGGAGTTAACAATGCCTTTACCCTGAATACACTTCAGCCCTTTCTCGATGACTTCCCACTTAGAGGAGTCAATCATGATCGGCACCCGGGCAATGTCCGGCTCACCGGCAATCAGGTTGAGGAAGCGCACCATCGCCGCTTCGGCGTCGAGCATCCCCTCATCCATATTGATGTCGATGATCTGGGCACCGCTCTCAACCTGCTGGCGGGCCACGTCCAGCGCTTCACTGTACTTCTCTTCTTTAATCAGCCGTTTGAATTTCGCCGAACCGGTCACGTTAGTCCGCTCCCCGACGTTCACAAACAGGCTATCGTCACCGATGGTCAACGGCTCAAGGCCGGCCAAACGGCAGGCAACCGGCAGCGTAGGCAGTTGACGCGGCGGCAGACCCGCCACCGCATTGCTCATCGCGGCAATATGCTCTGGCGTGGTACCGCAGCAACCACCGACGATATTCAGAAAACCGGATTCGGCCCACTCGCGGATTTGCGCCGCCATGGTGTCTGCATCCAGATCGTATTCACCAAAGGCGTTCGGCAGGCCGGCGTTCGGGTGTGCGGTGACATAGCATTCAGCGATGCGCGAAAGTTCCTGCACATACTGGCGCAGCTCATCGGGACCCAGCGCGCAGTTCAGGCCGAAGGAGAGCGCTTCAGCGTGACGCAGGGAGTTATAAAAAGCTTCTGTGGTCTGGCCGGAGAGGGTACGACCAGAGGCGTCGGTGATGGTACCGGAAATCATGATCGGCAGGTCGACGCCCAGCGCCTCGAACTCCTCTTTCACCGCGTAAATCGCGGCTTTGGCATTGAGGGTGTCGAATACCGTTTCAATCAGGATCAGATCGGAACCGCCTTCCACCAGCGCTTTGGTCGATTCACGATACGCCGCCACCAGCTGATCAAAGCTGATGTTACGAAAGGCCGGGTCGTTCACATCGGGTGAAATCGACGCGGTGCGGTTGGTTGGGCCAAGCACCCCGGCCACGTAGCGCGGTTTGTCCGGCGTACGGGCTGTCCATTCATCAGCGCAGGCGCGGGCCAGCTTTGCCGCGGCAAGGTTTATCTCCGCCGAGAGGGATTCCATCTGGTAATCCGCCATGGCGATGGTTGTCGAGTTAAAGGTGTTGGTTTCGACGATATCCGCACCCGCCTCCAAATACGCGTTGTGGATCGCCGAAATGACCTGCGGTTTGCTGAGCACCAGAAGGTCGTTGTTACCTTTGAGGTCGCATGGCCAGTCGGCGAAACGCTCGCCGCGGAAATCGTCTTCACTCAGACGATAGCTCTGGATCATGGTACCCATGCCGCCGTCCAGCACCAGAATTCGTTTATTTAACTGCGCACGCAGTTGCTCTACTTTGCTGCTCACACTTGCTCCCGACAACGCTCAACCAGGCCAAAAGGCCAGCAGTCCATACTGGCACAATCTCGCAGGGTGTAAAAGTCACACAGCGGTAACATGAGACATGTTCACTATCACTCATCCGATCAGTCAGGATAACGGTTGCAAAATCACCAAATAAAACGAAAATGATTTCCACGATACAGAAAAAGGAGTTCGTCATGGTCACGACCGTTCCCGCTAAACGCGGCAGAAAACCTGCTGCCACCACCGCCGCCTCTCAGGGCGGACAGGTTCAATCGCTCACGCGCGGTTTGAAGCTGCTGGAATGGATAGCCGAGTCACACAGCAGCGTGGCCCTGACAGAGCTGGCACAGCAGGCTGGCCTGCCGAACTCAACGACCCATCGACTGTTGACCACGATGCAGCAGCTGGGCTTTGTGCGCCAGGTGGGCGAGCTGGGACACTGGGCGGTGGGCGCACATGCGTTTATCGTCGGCAGCAGCTTCCTGCAGAGCCGCAACCTGCTGGCGATTGTGCACCCTATTCTGCGTAAGCTGATGGAAGATTCCGGCGAGACGGTAAACCTGGCCGTGCTCGACCAGAGCGACCATCAGGCCATTATCATCGACCAGGTACAGTGCACGCAGCTAATGCGTATGTCGGCACCGATTGGCGGCAAGCTGCCGATGCATGCCTCCGGGGCGGGGAAAGCGTTTCTGTCGCAGCTCAGCGAAGAGCAGGTCACCGGACTGCTGCACCGGAAAGGGCTGCACGCCTACACCCACGCCACGCTGGTCTCACCGGTACATCTGAAAGAAGATCTGGCCCTGACCCGCAAGCGCGGCTATTCGTTTGATGACGAAGAGCATGCGTTAGGACTGCGCTGTATTGCAGCCTGCATCTTTGACGAGCACCGCGAGCCGTTTGCCGCCATTTCGATCTCCGGACCGATTTCCCGTATGACCGATGACCGCGTCACGGAGTTAGGTGCGCTGGTGATTAAGGCGGCGAAAGAGGTCACGCTGGCATATGGCGGGATTCGATAACATCGGGTGCACCTGAATCCCTCTCCCGTCGGGAGAGGGGGCATTACACCGCATACCGGATACAAAACCGTTGTTTGCGGCGATAGGCATACACATCTTCCACATGCCCATTCTTGATGCGCGTCTGCAGACCCCGCCAGTAGCTGGCACGAAACAGGTCATCATGCATCTCTTCAAACAGTGGCCTGATGCGCGGGTCAGCGCATAGCCAGTGGCGAAACTCCTCAGGAAAGACATCTCCCGGTGAGATGCTGTACCACGGCTCGCCGGACAGTTCATCTTCCGGATAGCGGGGCTGCGGTATATCGCGGAAATTCACCTCAGTCATATAGCAAATTTCATCATAATCGTAGAACACCACCCGCCCGTGACGGGTGACCCCGAAGTTTTTAAACAGCATGTCGCCCGGGAAGATATTCGCGGCGGCAAGCTGACGGATAGCGTTGCCGTATTCTTCAATGGCATCACGCAGTGCCTGACCTTCGGACTGCTCCAGCCAGATATTGAGTGGGATCATGCGGCGTTCGATATAGAGATGGCTGATGGCAATTTTGTCGCCCAGATCGGTGATTTTCGCCGGCGCTTCCTGCAGTAATAACGCCATTAATGCCGGATCGATCTGCTGCTTATCCAGCACAAAGTTCTCGAACTCCTGGGTGTCCGCCATTCGCCCGACGCGATCGTGCTCTTTAACCAGCTGGTAGCAGGCGCGGACGTGAGCAGCGGTCATCTCCTTCTGCGGCGCGAACGTATCTTTGATGACCTTAAACACCCGATCAAAACCCGGCAGGGTAAAGACCAGCATCACCATGCCGCGAATACCGGGGGCTTCGATAAATTGCTCATCTGCCGTGGTGACATAGCGCAGATATTCCCGATAGCTTTCCGTCTTGGCGTGTTTCTGACAGCCAATGGCCATGTACAGCTCGGCGGTGGTTTTCCCCGGCAGGATCTCGCGCAACCACTCCACCAGAGCAGCAGGCAGCGGGGCATACACCATAAAGTAGGAGCGGGCGAAACCAAAGACAATGCTGGCCTCGGCGCTGGTCGTCAGGCAAGTATCAACAAACAGTTCACCGTCATCGGTACGATGGATGGGTAACAGAAACGGCACAATGGCCGACGGTGTCATCAGTTTACCGACCAGCCAGGCGGCCTTATTACGGTAAAAAAGCTCATTGGCAACCTGCAAATGGCTTTGCCCGAGCACCTCTTCGCCAAAGGTCTCCTTGAGATGCGCAGAGATATAGCCGATATCACGGGTTTTATTCTCCCAGGGCAAACGCAGCGGCAAATCCGTTAATACGCGATGCAGGAGTTTTTCCCAGCCGCGATCGGGAAAGAAATCCTTCGCCAGCGGACGCGGAATAGTGCGAAAGCGGCGTTCCGGCTGAGAGCTAAAGATAAATAACCGCTCAGGAGATAATGAGCGGTGGTCAAATAACCGGCAATAGACGGAGTTGAAAAAGCTCTCCGCAATCTCGAAGCGCGGGTAATCAGGTAACAGATGGGTGTAATGCTCCTTCACGCGCAGTAAAAACTCCGCGTCAGGGATTTTGCCGTCGGTAATGCAACGCAACTGCTCCACCACCAGACCCACATGGTGGTCGTAAAGGTGGATTCGCTGCTTCATGGCCTGCTGAACCGCATGCCAGTCGGCGTGCTCAAAACGCTGCTGCGCGCCGGATGTGACTTCCAGGAAACGTCCGTACTGGGCATCGAAGCCCTGCAGAATAGTTTGGGCAATCAGTAATTCCAGACCACGCGACATTGTTCATGCTCCCTCACCCCGGCCCCCTCCCGACGGGAGAGGGAGTATGTTCACAGGCCCGGTAGCGTGCCACCGGGCATTACACGGCTCAGAACTGGGCTTCTTCCGTCGATCCCGTTAAGGCGGTGACGGAGGAGGTGCCCCCCTGGATGATAGTGGTCACGTTATCGAAGTAACCGGTCCCGACCTCCTGCTGATGCGAAACGAAGGTATAGCCCTCTTTACCGGCAGCAAATTCCGGCTGCTGCACCTTCTCAACGTAATGCTTCATGCCTTCACCCTGCGCGTAGGCATGCGCCAGGTCGAACATGTTGAACCACATGCTGTGAATGCCAGCCAGCGTGATGAACTGATATTTGTAGCCCATGTCGGACAGCTGCTGCTGGAAGCTGGCGATGGTTTGATCATCCAGTTTCTTCTGCCAGTTGAAGGACGGCGAGCAGTTATAGGCCAGCAGTTTGCCCGGATATTTGGCGTGGATAGCATCGGCAAAGCGTTTTGCCAGCGCCAGGTCCGGCGTGGAGGTTTCGCACCAGACCAGGTCCGCATACGGTGCATATGCCAGCCCACGGCTGATCGCCTGTTCAATGCCAGCATGGGTACGATAGAACCCTTCGCTGGTGCGTTCACCGGTAATGAACTCGCTGTCGTAAGGATCGCAGTCAGAAGTAATCAGGTCAGCCGCATCCGCATCGGTACGGGCAATCACCAGCGTGGGTACGCCGAGCACGTCAGCCGCCAGACGCGCCGCAACCAGCTTCTGAATCGCTTCCTGGGTTGGGACAAGGACTTTCCCGCCCATGTGTCCGCATTTCTTCACTGACGCCAGCTGGTCTTCGAAGTGAACGGCCGCTGCACCGGCCTCAATCATCGATTTCATCAGCTCAAAGGCGTTCAGCACGCCGCCGAATCCCGCTTCCGCATCCGCGACGATTGGCAGAAAATAATCAATAAAACGCGGATCGTTTGGCTCAATGCCTGCCGCCCACTGGATCTGATCCGCACGGCGGAAGGTGTTGTTGATCCGATCCACCACGGTTGGTACCGAGTTTGCCGGATAGAGCGACTGATCCGGATACATGCTGGAGGCCAGGTTGGCGTCCGCCGCAACCTGCCAGCCGGAAAGATAGATGGCTTCGATGCCGGCTTTCGCCTGCTGCAGGGCCTGGCCGCCAGTCAGCGCGCCGAGGCTATTGATGTAACCTTTTTTGGCACCGCCGTGCAGCAGATCCCACATTTTCGCCGCGCCGCGCTGCGCCAGGGTACATTCCGGATTGACCGAGCCACGCAATTTCACCACCTCTTCCGCGCTATACGGGCGGCGGATGCCTTCCCAGCGAGGTTGGGTCCACTCTTTCTTCAATTCTTCGATTTGTTGGGTACGGGTTTTCATGTGCAGATGCTCCATATTGTTGTGGGGTGAATTACGCCAGGAAGCGGTAGCCCGGCAGGGTCAGGAAGTCGATTAAGTCAT
Source organism: Enterobacter sp. V89_11 (assembly GCF_029967775.1). Lineage (NCBI taxonomy): Bacteria > Pseudomonadati > Pseudomonadota > Gammaproteobacteria > Enterobacterales > Enterobacteriaceae > Enterobacter > Enterobacter sp. V89_11. The sequence continues at coordinate 109,375 of NZ_JASCAN010000012.1, forward strand.
CGGATGTGGTGATTTGCTCCATCAGGCGTGCGGCGTCATCAAAACGTCCGCTGCTGAAGCGGTGTTCACCCAGTTCGTCCTGGATCACCCGCATCTCTTCGGCCAGCATCTGACGGAACAGGGATTTGGTCACCGGCTTGCCGTTGCTGAGCGTTTTTTGATGGTGGATCCACTGCCAGATTGAGGTGCGAGAGATTTCGGCGGTAGCGGCATCTTCCATCAGGCCGTAGATCGGCACGCAGCCGTTACCGGAGATCCACGCTTCAATGTACTGGACGGCTACGCGGATATTGGCGCGCATACCCTCTTCCGTACGCTCGCCCGCACACGGTGCCAGCAGGTGTTCTTCAGCCGTTGGGGCATCCTCATCACGCGTCACAAACAGCTGGTTTTTGTTCTCACCGAGTACGCGGTTGAAGACGTCCATTGCCGTATCCGCCAGACCCGGATGCGCGATCCACGTTCCGTCATGGCCATTTCGTGCTTCAAGCTCTTTATCGGCTTTCACCTTGTTGAGCACCTGATTGTTACGTTCAGCATCTTTGCTTGGGATAAATGCCGCCATTCCACCCATCGCAAAGGCCCCACGCTTGTGGCAGGTCTTAATCAACAGGCGTGAGTAGGCACTCAGGAACGGTTTATCCATGGTGACCACCTGGCGATCCGGCAGTACACGATCGGGATGATTTTTCAGGGTTTTGATGTAGCTGAAGATGTAATCCCAGCGCCCACAGTTCAGCCCAACAATATGATCGCGCAGCGCATGCAGAATTTCGTTCATCTGGAACACGGCAGGCAGCGTTTCAATCAGCAGGGTGGCTTTAATGGTGCCACGCGGCAGGTTGAAACGATCTTCCGTGAAGCTAAATACTTCACTCCACCAGGCCGCTTCCTGCCAGGCCTGTGTTTTCGGCAGATAGAAATAGGGGCCGCTGCCTTTTGCCAGCAGATTCTTGTGGTTGTGGAAGAAATAGAGGGCGAAGTCAAACAGACTGCCCGGAATGGCTTCGCCACGCCAGGTGACATGCTTTTCAGGCAGATGCAGTCCACGTACGCGACAGATCAGAACCGCCGGATTGGGTTTCAGTTGATAGATTTTGCCGGCTTCGTTGGTATAGCTGATGGTGCCGTTCACGGCGTCGCGCAGATTGATTTGCCCGTCGATAACCTTATGCCAGTCCGGCGCCAGTGAGTCCTCAAAATCCGCCATAAAGACTTTTACGTTCGCGTTCATGGCGTTGATCACCATTTTGCGCTCCACCGGGCCGGTGATTTCGACGCGCCGATCCTGTAAATCATCCGGAATGCCGCGGATTTTCCACTCACCACGGCGAATGGAAGCGGTTTCCGAAATAAACCCAGGCAACTTGCCATCATCAATTTCCTGCTGCTGATGAATGCGTGCCGCCAGCAGCTTATTGCGCGTTGGCGTAAAGCGGGTCACCAGTTCGGTCAGGAATTCGACAGCGTCTGCTGTCAAAATTTGCTGTTCTTGCTCGCCATGCGGCTGGGTAAAGGCCAGTTCATCGACCGTCGTTGCCTGTTGAGTCATTACTCTGCTCCTCATCAAAGATCCAAAATCACGCCCCCGATGCGAACGAAAGATCGTTGTGTAGTTTTCGCTCAGCAGAATTAAGACTATCTATATTTTTTTCAAAATCAAAAACAATTTCCATTTTAATTATTAAATGCATTTAACGCATTGATTAATATGAAATTAAAGTTTTATTGTTTGTTGAGTGGCATTTCGGAAATGAAAAAGGCACCCGAAGGTGCCTGATGTGAATAGCTGAAACGCTTTAGGATCGTTTAGTGCAGAAGATTACTCCAGCGTTGGATTCATGTGGCGCAGATCGTATGGTGTGATCTGGTAGACGTAATAGTTGAGCCAGTTCGTAAACAGCAAATTCCCGTGGCTACGCCAGGTGGCTCTCGGTTTGTTCTGTGGATCGTTTTTGGGGAAATAGTTGTACGGAACGTCCGGATTCAGACCGGCTTCAACGTCACGGAAATACTCCGACGCGAGGGTGTTCGGATCGTACTCAGGATGCCCGGTAACAAAGGCAATGCGCTTGTCTTTACTGGCAAACAGGTAAGCATCCCCGTCTTCGGTTTCGGCCAGGATATCGAGATCGGTGTAATCACGAATCAGCTGTGCCGGGAAATCGGCGTAGCGCGAGTGTGGGGCCAGGAAGGAGTCATCGAACCCGCGCGTCAACAGGGCGTGAGGTTGGACAAGGTGGTGCTCGTAAACACCTGAAAGCTTCTCAGTGCGGGTTTGTTTGGGGATCCCATAGAGGATATTCAGGGCGGCTTGCACCGCCCAACAAACAAACAGCGTGGACGTGACGTGATCTTTAGCCCACTCCAGTACCTGTTTGATCTGCGGCCAGTAGGCAACATCATTAAATTCGACCAGGCCCAGCGGTGCACCGGTCACAATCAGTCCGTCGAAGTTTTCGTCGCGAATGTCGTCGAAGTTACAGTAAAAATTATTCAGATGCTCAGAAGGCGTATTTCGCGACTCACGGGCATCGATTCGCAGCAGCTGGATATCAACCTGCAGCGGCGAGTTCGAAAGCAAACGCAGGAACTGGTTCTCTGTTTCGATCTTTTTCGGCATCAGATTGAGAATAAGCACCTTCAGTGGGCGAATTTCCTGACCTGTAGCGCGTGAAGTCGTCATCACAAAGACGTTTTCATCACGTAAGAAATTGACGGCTGGTAGCTCGTCCTGCACCCGAATCGGCATAACCTCATATCCTCACAGCATACGTATAAACGTTTAGACATCCAGACAGCTAACGATACCCAGAAACAGGCTGAATGTCGAGTCTGCAAGCGGAAGGTGAGAAAGTTTCAAGGAGGAAGTAAGAAGCCCAAAAAGCAAAAAACCCCGCACCATACGGTACGGGGTTCTTTTAATTGATGCCTGGCA